>QEVC01000013.1 GCA_003576945.1 Candidatus Microgenomates bacterium | reverse complement strand
TCCCCAGGCTAGTATCTCCGGACTTAATATCATGGTTTCATCTGCTGACTTTCCCTTCTCATATGGGTCAAATCCGTAAGTTTGAATAAACTGAGCCCTAACACGTTTATATAGCGGTCCAAAGTACTCAAACTCTATATTATCGTCATCTGTTGCATATATCCCGTTACTATTAAAGATGTCTTCTCTATAATTAATATTGGTCGACATCAGATCTAGCTGTCCTGCCTGCTCAACTGCATAGCCAAAATCATATTTGCCATCGCTATACACCACATTACCCTCTTCATCTATCGCTTCAACACTACCGCTTTCTGTCTCATTGAGTGTCAGTTCTGAATAGTCATAGCCGTATTTTGCAAAATCAGCTTTTGCCGCCTGCTCCGCCTCGCTCTCCATCTCCACCCACGCGCCAGTTTCTTCGTCCCACTCATAACCATCTATATCTATTCCGTCATCATCAAAGTTCACATCCGCAGGGTCAAGAGTAACCTGTTCATTACCTACTGTAAGAATAATGTTCCCATCTCTATCTACAGTCAGTCCTGGTATAGGAGAACCATCATACAACAACCCGTCTTCGTATGAAGTCAATGTATACTTTTCACTTTCTGCCACCAAACTTTGAAGCTGCTCAAAAGTTGGAGAAACATATCCTGCAAATTCAGGCAACACCGCTAGTGGCTTGCCTCCTCCCCCTTCTGCTGCTACCTGCGAAACGCCGTCTATCACTTGACCATTAGGAATCAAAATCCTACCATCTCGTGTATCAATTAGTGGTTGAAATACCATACTCCCATTCATTTCTACTTCGATACCTAGAGTGTGATCCCACCCACTAGGACCATACTTGAGATCAAAAAGTTTTCCGTCACCCAACTCTGTAAGTCCTGTAAGATCTCCGTTTTCTGACTGTGCTAACGCCACAACTGGCTGACCAGTCTCAGCTACACGCGCAAAAGCAATCATTCTCGAATCAATCACAAGCGGGGAAAAACCGCTTGGCGTCTGCCCATCAGGAAAAACCCCTCCTCGCATATATATTAAATTATCAGTGTGAGAAGATCTGGGAATCGACCTTAAATCTGACATTTCCACTACGTATGCACCACCTACTGCTAAGTGAATTCCAGATTTCTTGGCTTGTGCAGCCAACTTTTCTAAGAGATCATCAACAATTCTTGATTTACCAAGTGGTATTCTGGTTACTACATCTACGTCACTTAACCCCAACCCCGGCGCTACCCCAGAAGCTCTAATCGGGGGAGAATCTGCGTAACCGCAAACATTCTCATCATCCAAACAGGGAAAACCGCCACCTAGAGGGTTTGTGTGATCAGGTGCATTATGCCCTACCATTGCCTGAGCATGATCAAAATCTACAGCAGTTAAACCTAGCGCAGCGGCCGATATACCCAATATCGCTGCCCACCCCTGAGGTGTAGCAAATAACCTTCTTGCAGCTTCAGGAAGTTCCTTAATTATGTCCCAAAACAATCGCACACCATCATTTAGTGGTGCACCACCTTCTAACGCCGCCAAGTCTGGGATTCTTTTATCTGTAAACATCTTATCTCATATTATAGGTTGCAAATAATACTTCGTCAAATCCTATAATAAACTCATTAAAAACACCATACACACTATTTACACACCCTATCGCAAAAATTCTCATACTTAACTAGCAACTATATCACACCCCTTTATCCATTTACATCCATGTCATACTCCCCACTTTACGGACAATCGCCTTACCTCTGATTCAAAGTATTTTTTTATCTTATCCCAGTCCCAGTCAATCAACATAGTCGGTGGGTTAGCCACATCTGCATCCTCAAAGTAAATCAAGCTTCGCAAGAAATGCGTTTCCGAATAATCTGTTTGTGCAAATTTTACCCTCGCTCTGTCGAGTATATTTTCCAAACCTAATTTGTTAGCTATCAAATACATATCCACAAAATCACGCATTATTCCTCTCGAGGCAATTGCTTCCAGTTTCATGCAACCAACATCCATTAAACTAGCTATGCGTACTGACTGAAAATTACTTTCTGGCTCAACCATAGGGTACAAATATCTAAAAAAGCTAATTTTTACCCCATCCAACATCCCCAAAAAAGTACCAGGGTCATTCTGTTCAGTTTGCAACTTTCCCAACTCACCTAGCTCCTGTACGATCTGTATCGGGTCCATGGGTGAATTAGAGAAAAAATCTAAATCATATGAAACTCGATGCCCCAGATAAAGCGCTGCCACAGTTCCACCTGCCAGATAGTAATTAGAAACCAAGTCAGTTTTGCTTAGTGTTTCCAGACATTTCTGTGTTGCAGGCGAAATCCCGGTTGTAAACATCGAACCTCCTCTTTGCGTATACCGTATATTAAAGAAAAAAAGTTAGCATGTTTGACAGGTAGATCTCTCGACTTTCTAACCACCTCTTTCAACGCTTCGATTCCGTATTCCTCCCTTAACCATCGCAGGTCGTCTATTCTCCCCCACTGTAGTATGCGATTGATTACGTAAACAGATTTATTAACCACATCAATAGTCAGTGGATCAGTATCCCAAAAATATTTATGTAACTGCTTTGGTAATTTTTTCATATTAGCTAATACTAACCTCTAGTAACTCTGCCAGGACTCTTTCCTTACTCACCTCAAACCCAGGCATAAACTCCACCTCCTCGCGGTAATCTATATCTTTATGATAGGCGAGCTGACCTCTCAGGAGAGCCTCATCAAACAGTCCCTCGCCAAACAGCTTGTCCGTATGCTCTACTATCTTTTTTAGTCCATATTTCCTTATCAAAAAATACATGTCGACATAGTCCTTCCACTTGCTCCTCTGCCCCATCGCAAATGCCTTCATAGCCGCAATCGTCAACTCGTCCGGCATTGTAATTTTGCCCCACGATACCGTTAGTGGTATCTCAAAATCGTACTTATACCAAGTCATCTTAACCTCGTTCGTCATAATTGTGAGTTGGTCTGTTTGACTAACATAGATCTGTGTGATCGGGTAGTGTCTCCTCACTTTTGCAAGTATTTTTTTATTATCAAAGCTATTTGGGGTAAACAAATCAAAGTCAACACTACGTCTATGTCCTAGTTGCAGCGCCAGTGCGGTCCCGCCAACGAGATAGTAGTCTCCAGCAAAGTTCTGGACCAGCTTCTCCATCTCCCTCTGTTTATCGTTAAAAATCTTAGTGTGTAGCATGTCTCTGGATATAGTGATCATATAAAGCAATCTTCTCAGGACGTAAATTAACTCTCGTTTTTACTTTTGTCATATAATAGAATAGCTCCCGTAGCCGAGGCATCCCTAGCATTTGCTTTAGTTCCAAAAACTCTCTCCATCTACCATAGTTTAGTATCCCCTCCATAACCGCCTCATCATCCAGTTGTGTCACATCAGGTACCCACCACCAGTAATGCTTCTTATCAACTAACCATTTACTATCAACCATGAGATAATTATAACAAATTCTTATGCAAAACCTTGACCTCACCCCCTATCTCAAAGAGATCAAACTGCCCGAGCCCGGGAGCAAAAAAGGCGAAAATGGTCGCGTTCTCGTAATCGGTGGCTCCCGCCTCTTTCATGCCGCCGCTTTTTGGTCTGCCAGTATGGCTAGCCGCCTGGTCGACATGGTGCACTTTACCAGTCCCGTCATGGAGAATAACGAGCTCATGCGAGTAAGAGCCAAAGCCAAGTTTTGGGACGGGATCGTCGTCCCCTACGACGAAGCCGATCATTATATCGAGGAAGATGACGCTATCCTTATTGGCCCGGGGATGGAACGCGGCGAAACAACTCAAAAAATCGTCAATGACTTGCTTGTCAAGTACCCAAACAAAAAATGGATTGTGGACGGCGGCGCGCTCCAGGAGGTCAATCCTCAACTCCTCTCAGAGTCTATGATCATCACCCCCAACCAAAATCAACTCTCGCTCCTCCAATACAATCTTCAAAATACTAAATACAAAATACCAGCCGTGACCCTCACCAAAGGCCCAACCGATACTATCACTCCCTCCCCTACGGATTCACGGCTATACGGATATACTGATATACAAATAATCGGCGGCTCACCAGGCCTAACAAAGGGTGGAACGGGGGATGTTCTGGCTGGGTTAGTGCTCGGCCTAGCCGCAAAATCACCTGCCTATGCAAGCTGTGTTGTGGCCAGCCATTGTCTAAAGGTCGCCTCCGAGGATCTCTCTCAGACCACTGGCCCCTTCTTTTCTCCCACTGATCTAATCAAACAAATTCCCCAGACTCTAAACACCCTACTTAAATCCTAATAGCTACTGCCTTATCCCCAAAATAATTAAGAGTCTCATTCTCCGCGGACGTAATAATCACTTGCCTCCCCTCCATTAATCTGACTACTTCTTGCCTATGTACTACATCTAGTTCACTAAAAATATCATCAAGCAATAGTAGTGCCTTAACTCCCAACTGTTGCTCAAGGTATCCCATCGCCCCAATTTTCAAAAATAGCACTCCCAATCGCTGCTCCCCCCTACTCCCATAGACCATCAAGTTTTTACTCTCCAAAGACTCTCCAACTTCATAAAACTCAAAATCATCTTTATGTGGTCCGACTAGCGTGTGTCCCACTGCCACCTCCGCTTCCGCATATTGCATAAGTCTTGCAGGTGAAATTGCCGAAGCTTTATATTCCATTCGATATTTCCCAAATGGTACGACAGTCTTATCATTTAGATAGTTTGCGTAGCGAGCTCGATAACTCGATATAATCTCGCCGTTCTTAATGAGCGATTGATCCCAGTACGAAAGCTCGACTCGTCTCGCTGATCCCTCTCTAATCATATCTAGTAACCTATTTCTCCGCTTAAGCGTTGCTTCGTAGGTCGTAAGTGCCCGCGCATATTCTGGACTTGCCCCAGCGATTGCTGCATCAAGATAACTCCTTCGCCTGGTTGGTGATCCCTCTATAAGTCGCATGTCCTCTGGGCGAAATAAAGCTGCCGGCAAATGTCCAACAAAACTCGCTCGCGCTCTCCCCACACCATCAACTAAATACCTTCGCTTTGGTGTCTTTTTACCCATATAAACACCCCTTGTCATCACCACTGATAGCTCACTTCGCTCTCCCCCATCCTCTACTATCCCACTCACGCTCGCCATCTCGCTCTTCCAGCTAATCATCTCCTCAATTCGACCCGCTCGCTCACTAATCCCAGTGGCCAGTAGATATATCGCCTCAAGCAAATTGGTCTTCCCACTCCCATTTGGAGCTATCATTACGCTTACATCCCCAAAATGATAAGTTCCATTCTTATAACTACGAAAATTCTTTAGTGCCAGTCGCTCGAGTCTCATGTACCTCGGATTATAGCCTATCTATCCCTGACATTTACCACACACCCAAGTGCCCCTCCCCCCAACCACAATACGCTCTAGTTTTTTCCTACACCGCAGGCACGGCTTACCTGTGCGTTTGTAGGCCCTAAATTCATCCTGATAACTCCCCTTTTCCCCCAGTGCATTTACATAACTGTTATCACTCGCTCCTCCAGTTATTAGTCCTCGCTCCATTACCAATCTAAGACTCGCCAGTAGCATGTCCGACTCTTTTTTTGTCAGATTCTTAGCCATACGCCTCGGATCAATCCCCGCTTCCCATAGCCCATCGTTGGCATAAATATTTCCCACTCCTGCCAGTAGTGCTTGATCGAGTATCAAGTTCTTTATTGGCCGCATGTGCTGACTTGTTAGCGTAAAAAATCTAGCTTCGCTCATCTCCCATGGGTCAGGTCCTAGCTTGCGTTTTTGTCTCTCATGCTCGAGCTCAATATCCTCAACATATTTTACATACCCAAAGGTTCGGCTGTCCCAGTAGTATAGCCGCCTTCCATCCTTTAGCTTTATAACCACTCTCGTGTGCGGGAGTTTGTCGTAACTCGCAACATCTATCACCATTCTCCCAGTCATTTTTAGATGAATCACAAACCCACGACCTGACTCAAAATGCAAAAAAAGATATTTACCAATGCGCGCGACTTTCTCTATTTTTTCCTGACTCAATAATTCTCGACCGATGTAGCAACTAGCTCGCCTCACCTCCACCCCGACTACGACCGCCCCCACCACCGAGTCCGCTAACTGTCTCCTAATCGTCTCAACTTCGGGTAGTTCTGGCATTAACAACCTTTCCAATTTCCTTTTCAAACCTCGCCCGGGAAAATCCATCACCCCAATCGCGCATTTTTTTATAATTCCACTTCATTTTCTCCATTCGTGCTACGCCTTTAAGTACGGACTCAACGTTTACATCATCAATTAATATACCCATCCCTGGCTTAACCGTCTCCTTATATCCTCCACTCTTCAAGGCTAATACTGGCGTCCCATACCCCATCGCCTCAACCACCGTCATCCCAAAATCTTCATCGCGCGCGAGTGCGATAAACCCTCGTGCATTCGCATACAACCTACCCAACTCATCATCACTCACCCTACCCAAATACTCAATATTTTTTCTAGTCTTGCTAATCACCTTTTCTAGTCGCTTCTCAATTATTTCCCCCACTAGTTTCAACTTAAATCCTCCCTTTTTTGCGGCCTCAATTACTTCTGTTACCCCTTTTGCTCCTGTGATTCTTGTTACAAGCAGATAATAATCTCTCTTTACTTGCACCTTTCTACTTCTACCTTTCGCCTCAACTGGTGGGTACACCACCACCGCGTCTCTCCTATAAAATTTCTTAATTCGTGAAGCAACTTCCATGCTGTTTGCAATCCAAGTATTAACCCTCTGTGCGCTAACATAATCAAAATATCTAAGCGGTGGTCCAAATACATAGTTAAACAGTCTTCCCCACCACTTGTTTGCAGCACCCGTTGGTGTCTCGTATCCATACAGCCATTTGGGCGGTGTGTGGCAGTACGCAATCACTCTCGTCTTTTCACTGACCCTAAACCCTCTCGCTATATATCCCCCAGAGGTTGAGGTAATAACCAAGTCATACGAAGATAGGTCTATGCTCCCCCAAATCCACGGCAGTAAAAATCGAAGGTAACTATATAATCTTCCTATTTTTAGGATCCATCCCCACGAGCTCTCGTGCAGCTCTCGACCCGTAAACATAGCCCTAGCCGTACCATTCTTGATAAATGCTGTATAAATCGGGGCGGTAGGATACATGTCTGCTAGTACTCTCAGCACTCGCTCCGCCCCCCCTGCTTCATTTAAGTAATCGTGAACAAGCGCAATTTTCATTAAAATAATCCCATTTGATTATCAGGTATTTTTGATTTTGTAGTTCTTTCTTCATCTCCCCAAATTCTTCTAATCAAACTCTTAAATCCCAGTTCTTCCAGATTAGTTTTTAGCAAGTCTTTTTTGATATCCACGTATTCCATATCAGCGAGCTGGATACTCAGTGGCATGTCTGTCACAATTCGAGATAGATCTTGTGACAAAAAGGCGCTATCTTTCCCTGAAATTAACTTTTGTTTCAAATTATCATCCATCTCTTCAATATGATCATATATTTGTTCTAATGTTTTAAAACGTGATAACAGTGTTGAGGCAGTTTTTGGTCCTACTCCAGCAATACCGGGAATATTATCTGACACGTCGCCAATAAGTGCTTTATAGTCCACAATCTGACCAGGGGTTACTCCATATTTTTCCCTAACTTCGTCAACTCCATACATTTTCGCCGGGAGCTTGCCCTTCGGAGGGGTCAAAATCGAAACATGCTCACCAACTAGCTGCATGGTATCTTGATCACCTGTCAGGATCACTACTTCACCATCTATTTCGATTCTCGAAAGTGTTCCGATAATATCATCCGCCTCGTACCCCTCCACCTCACTCTGCAATATTCCCATTGCTTCAATTACAGATTTTACTATTGGAATCTGCTCCACCATCTCTTGGTCTGCTTTCGGCCTTTGTGCCTTATATCCTACGTATTTTTCGTGGCGAAATGTTGGTTTAGGCAAATCCCACGCCACCATCACATGGCTTGGGTTCACCTCAACAAGCGCTGAGTACAACATCGAGGCTACACCGTACACCGCCCCCACCACTTGTCCCGACTTAGATGTCAGGGGTGGGTATGCATGATACGCTCTGTGTAGTAGCGCGCTACCATCAACTAGTAGTAACTTGTATTTTGTATCTTGTATCATGAAGCGTGTATTCTATCACTAACCTTTTTTGTTAATCCGTTAATCAATTTATTTACTACCACCGTCAATTCAAGTGTCTGTTCTAACTGAGCTTCACTTATATATCCAACATCTTTAGCAATAATTAGTTGATTCTGGAGCTCATACAATGAACCACTCGAAATTGAATAGAATCTCGCTTTTTCAAGTGCTGTGTTGCGACCGAAACCTTCGGCGATATTACTCGTAATCGATACTACTGCACGACGCATTTGATCAATAAGTGAATATTTTTTCATCGCTTGGAAAATTCTTAGTAATTTGATAAATATTCAAGACTAGTTTGTGACCATTTTGCCAAGCGTATAGGTCACGAAAATCTCTGATCTTCACATCCATACAAAATTCAATATACCAAATACTTAATACTATTTCCGTACCAAATAATCGAGATGTTTCTTTAGCTCATCCAGCTTTATATTTAATGCGTCTTGTCGCTCCAAGAGTCTTCTCATATTAAAGTCCTCTTGATAGCGCAGGATTTCCACTGAAACAAAGGCTACCAAAGACCCAAATAAAAGCACACCCCCAACTTCTAAAATAATCGCCATCATCCGGCCGAGCGTTGTCACTGGATACATATCTCCATACCCCACTCCAGTAACAGTTGTGATCGCAAACCAGAGTCCATCTTCATAATCCAAAATCCGGGCACCAGTTTGCCCTGCTTCCACAGGCACAATCACGAGTCCGAGTACCACCATCAACACAAGGAGTAATCCCAATAACTTTCTAAACCGATTACTCCGTACTAGTTTCCCTGCCACTTCTCTCACATGTCCATTCTTCATTCATTCTCCATTCTAACTGCAAAATACTAAATACAATATACTACTTATACACTACACTATATTTCTGAGTCTTTCTAATCTCTTCTTTCGTAACTCCAACAATTCGCTCAAAGTCATCTCGCTCTAATGATTCCTTCTCTTTAAGCTCATTAACCACTTGGTCCATCACCTTCCGCTGATCCTTTAGTATCTGCATCGTCACTTTTTCACAAGCGTTAACTATCTTCTTCACTTCTGCGTCAATTTCTGCTCGCTTGCTATCTGAGACATCAGTTGGTTCGAGGTAGTTCCTCCCCCACTCGCTATACCCTTCTTGTGGACCAAAATCAATAGGTCCAAGTGGACTCATTCCGTAATCAACAACCATCGCCCTTGCAATTCGCGTAACTCGGTCAATATCCGACGAGGCTCCTGCGGTCAGGTCATTGTAAATTAGCTGCTCCGCTGCCCTTCCCCCGAGTAGCGTACAAATCTCCTCTAGTAGCTCTGTTCTCGTGCTCTGATACTTGTCCTGTGCTGGTGGAATTAAGGTAAACCCTAACGCTCGTCCACGCGATACTATCGAGATGCGATGCACTGGGTCTGTATGAGAAAGAAAGTGCGTAACCAATGCATGTCCAGCCTCATGATAAGCCGTCATATCGCGCTCAATTGCATTAAACATCCTCTTCTTTTCTGGCCCCATCTTCACTTTAGTTGCCGCTTCTTCTAAATCAAGATTCGTAATCTCTGATCTATCTTCACGGGCGATCAAAATCGCCGCTTCATTTAACATGTTTTCGAGATCTGCCCCCGTAAACCCAACAGTTCTTCTGGCAATGCGCTCCCAATCAATATCCTTGGCAAATGGTTTACCCGCTGCATGGATCGAAAGAATTGCTTTCCTCCCCTCAATATCGGGAAGATCCAAAGTTACGCGCCTATCAAACCTTCCTGGTCTGACTAAGGCTGGGTCAAGCACGTCCGGCCTATTGGTCGCAGCCAACACAACCACGCTCTCTGTCGGCGTAAAACCATCCATTTCTACAAGTATTTGGTTAAGCGTCTGATCTCTTTCATCGTGCCCACCCATAGAGCCTGCCCCACGGGTCCGCCCTATTGCATCTATTTCGTCAATAAAAATGATCGCGGGTGAAGCCTTCTTAGCAGTCTCAAATAGGTCGCGTACTCGCGAGGCTCCCACCCCAACCAACATCTCCATAAACTCCGACCCAGCCATCGAGAAAAATGGCACATTTGCCTCCCCCGCCACAGCTTTCGCAAGCAGTGTTTTACCCACGCCAGCCGGACCGACCAATAGAACGCCCTTGGGAGCCCGCGCCCCGACTTTTGTATATTTTGCCGGATTTTTCAAAAAATCAACCACTTCCTCCAGTTCTTTTTTAGCTTCAGTTACCCCAGCTACCCCGTCAAACTTAACCGATTGTTTGCCTTTGGCAAATAACTTAGCTTTTGACTTGCCCATTCCAAACATGCCTCCCCCCATTCCTCCTGTTCCCGCCCTCATTTGTCTCAAAATCATCACAAAAAATAGCGCCATTAAAACAAAAGACAAGACGTTTAAGACGCCACCCAGTGAGTCCCAAAAACTCCCATTTGACACTTCAAAATTAACACTCGCTGGATCTATGTCGTATTGAGTAAGTAATTCCGTAAAAGATTGTCCAGTCTCTTTGGTCGAAAGTTTAATTTTCTTATCTGAATAATTTAGTACGATCGAATCCCCGAGTACTTCGACCTTTTCCACTTTTTTCTCTTTTATCTCGGCCATTGCCTCAGTGACTGTCAGCGTCGCATCAGAGACTCCGCTGTTCATGTAACTAAAAACAGCTGGCAAAAATAAAAAAAATATCAAACTCCAAACCACCATCTTCTTCATGTCAAACCGAAAACTCCACATCTTAACTGGCTTGCCCTTTAGCTCCGGTGGCAACTTAACTTCTGGTTTTTTTTCTGACTTTTTTGGCATGAATGATATTCTAACAGACTCTTTAGTGAAATTCGCTCCCCACCTCGACCTCATCCTCCACCTTCACAATATATGGCTTCGCGTCCTCTGTATCACAGGCAAACAACATTCCCTGTGACTCACCAAATGGTGTTTTCTTGGGAGGTATGTTGGTCACCCAAATTGTCTTAACTCCAATCAATTCTTCTGGACTATACCACTCCTTAATCCCACTAAAGATCAATCTTGTTTCAGATCCAAAATCCACACTAAATTTTATTAATTTCTCGCTTCCCTCTGGTACTTCGGCGGCAATTATCTTCCCCACCCTTACTTCTATTTTTGCATAATCAGCAAATGTTATTAAATCTTTCATAAACCTCCAAATCCCATTTTTTCTTTAACTTCGGTTATTGTTTCATGCGCAACTGACCTTGCTCGCTCTGCCCCCTCTTTAATTATCTTGTCGATTCTTTCTTTATCCGCCACCAACTCAGCTCTCTTCTCTTGGATAGGTCTCAGTTCTACATAAATCGCCTCCGCCAACTCATTTTTAAGCTCGCCATACCTTATCCCCTCACTCAAATACTTATTTTCAAAGTAAGCCCTCCGATCTTTACCTTCAAACATTTCTACAAATGTGAGTAAATTGGCTACCCCACCATCTTTGGGGATTATTTCTCCCCTCCCCCTATCAGTCGGCGCGCTCGATAGTTTCTTCTGGATAGTTTTTAAATCATCAGATAAGCTTATAAAGCTCCCCTCTACACTCTTACTCATCTTACCTTCACCAAGGAGTGATGGGACATAGCGAGTCGTACCCTGCAAACTTTGCGGCTCCGGAAAATCTAGCCCATATTGCTCGTTCATCTTCCGGGCCACTTCACGGGCGATCTCCATATGCGGTTCTTGATCTAGTCCTACCGGAATGAGCGATGCCTTATAAATCAAAATATCAGATGCCATCAGTATCGGGTAATTTAGGAGTGCCATTGTGGCATGATCTGGATATTGCTTAACTTTGTCTTTGAATGTTGGTAGGTGCTGCATCCGTGCAATAGTCATCACTGATGAAAAATAAAATGCCAGTTCAGCATGTTCTGGCACCATCGATTGAAAAAATAATGCCGATTTCTCTGGATCTAATCCTACTGACATATAGTCTAGTAGTACGTCTCGTCGCTTTTCCCCTAGCTCAGTCACACTATATGGCGTTGTGATTGCATGCACATCCGCTACCATGTAAAAAGTCTCGTAACTAGGATCATTTTGTAGTGCCACCATTCCTTTGGCTGTTCCCAAATAGTTGCCTAGGTGTAGTCTACCTGTTGGCCTCATTCCTTGTAGTACTCTTTTTTTCATATATTGTTTAGTCTATCACATCTGGACGTTTTCCCAATGCTCGACCTTTGTCACATCTCCTCCTGCATCTACCCACACTCCCACCACATCTATCCGCAAGAGTCCGTGATAATGGTTCTCCATACACCACAAGTGTCCCATCTGTGTAATCTGCTTTAATTTATGTTTGTTTATCATCTCCCACGGCTCGCCATACATCTCTTCTGTCTTAGTTTTTACCTCCACAAATACAGTATAAATTTCACCCTTTATCACTCGCTTTGCAACAATATCAACTTCACCATATTTCGCGCGATAATTGCGCGCCAGTATTTCATACCCCTTACTCCTCAATAACTCTGCCGCGACCCCCTCCCCTTTATTCCCTGTTTTGCGATTATTTACTTTCATAAATCAAGCATACAGTTTTTCTCAACATACGTTAAAAATTTTGAGCGAACTCACTAATTATGCGAGTTCATTCCTGGTTTGATCCCAAACCAGGATGTTTACGAGCAATCTTTGAGCGATAAATTTTAGTCGTGTAAGAAAAACTGCGTGCTTGATCTCACCATACATTCTCCCGATACTGCGCCGCCTCCGCCACATGCGAAATCGTAATTACTTCCTCCCCCGCCAAATCGGCTATGGTTCGTGCCACCTTGATAACTTTAAAATACGCTCTCGCCGAAAGGTTGTATTTCTTAACCATTGCCTGCAAAAAACTACTCACCTCGGTGCTTAACTCACAATACTTTTTTACTTCTTTATTCCCCATCTGCGCATTTGTATAGATTCCTTTTAACCCACTAAACCGCTTGTGTTGTCGCTCTCTAGCCCTCTCTACCCTCTCTCTAATATCGAGTGAACTTTCCATTAACTTTTCACTTTCAGCTTTTACTTTTTTGCTCTCATAAGTAAGCTTGCTCACTTCGACTGGGTCTACCCAAACATGTAGATCTATCCGGTCTAATATCGGTCCACTAATCCTACTCCGATATTTTTCGACCTGTCGCTCTCCACAACTACACTCCTTAAACGGGTGATTTAGATATCCACAAGGACAAGGATTAGCCGAGGCCAAAAGAATAAACTTGGCTGGATATTCCGCGCGCCCTGCTGCCCGAGTAATACTGACTCTTCCATCCTCCATTGGCTGACGCAATACTTCTAAAGTGCTCCGGGGAAACTCGGGTAGTTCATCCAAAAACAAAACACCCAAATGTGCAAGACTAATCTCTCCTGGCATCGGATTACTCCCACCCCCAATAATCGAGATCATGCTCGCCGTGTGGTGGGGGCAGCGGTACGGCCGCCTCCGCATGAGTGCCACTCCCGCAGGGAGCAGTCCTGCAACCGAATAAATCCGCGTCACTTCGAGTGATTCGTCAGGTAGTAGTGGCGGGAGGATCGAGGGAAAGGCTTTAGCGAGCATTGTCTTACCCGCACCCGGTGGTCCAACCAGTAAGAGGTTGTGTCCCCCAGCCGCCGAGATCTCCGCCGCTCGCTTAGCCATCTCTTGACCCGCAATCTCACTCATATCCACCGCGCCCACCACATCATCAAGTAGAGTACCTGGCTCTAGGTGTTTAACTTTCTCTATTTGCTTTTTCTCCTGCAAATGATCCACCAACTCCCGCAAATTGCGAACTGGATAGACGGCAACACCGTCAACCACACTCCCCTCCATCGCACTCTCAATCGGTGCATATATTGCACTCACTCTATTTTCTTTTGCCGCCATCGCAACCAAGAGTGTCCCCCTGACTGACTTGACCTCTCCCGACAACCCCAGCTCCCCATAAAAGTATCCCTCTATATTTCTTGCTTCACTTGGCTCGCTTAATATCTCTATCTCGCCAGAGGCGAGCAGTATCCCAACCGCAATCGGTAGATCATAGTTGCTCCCCTCTTTGTGTAAGTCCGCAGGCGCCAAGTTAACGGTGATCCTTTTGTCGGGAAAATTAAACCCAGAGTTTTCGATTGCTTTTTTCACCCTCGCCCTCGACTCACCAACTGCCTTATCGGGTAGTCCCACGATATCAAATGCCGGAAAACCTTTGTTCGCCACATCCACCTCGACTACCACCTCAACTGTATCTAGTCCAATCGTCGCTACACTCTTAACCCGCGAGAGCATAACTAAACTATAGCAAATATCCCTCGTTCCTCCGCGATTACCCCACTTAGTTCTAATCTCGCAAGTACTGGCAACAAATCACCCACCCCTATCCCCATACCTCTCGCCAGTTCGTTGACACTACTCGGGCCCACTACTGTCAAAAACCCCACTAACGCTTGTTCATCTAAGTCCAAAGCTTTCAGTTCTCTCTTTTTCTCAAAAGCATTACCCCTTCCACCCAACTCTTCGACAACCGCATTGGTCAATGGTTTAGCTAGCCCTGTTTCGATCATCAAATTAGCCCCCTCCGAAGTCTTGGCAAACATACTCCCCGGCACAGCATAGACTGGCTTCCCCATTTTCTTGGCCCACTGCGCCGTGCTCATCGTCCCCGATTTAATCCCCGCCTCGATTACGATTATTATGTCCGATAATCCCACTACGATCCGATTACGCTGTGGGAATGTCCAGAGCTGGCCACGCATATCGTCTGGGTACTCAGATAACACTACTCCTCCATGCGCGACTATCTCATCAGTTAGCCTATCTGATTCTGGATCATTAACTCTCTCAATCCCCCACCCGAGTACTCCAACCGCCAAGCCTCCAGATTCCAAGGTTTTCTTATGCGCAAGCTGATCTACTCCATACATTAGTCCCGACACGATGGTATAACCTGTCCCACACAACTTAGGGACTATTTCCTCTATCACACTCCTCCCATATCTACTCATTCTGCGCGATCCTACAATCGCAACTGTTTTAGCAAAGTACTCTTCTTTTAATTCTCCACGACACCACAACTTTTTTACTGGCGGTTTGACCAACTCTAACCGCCCTCTAAAAGCAGTATCATTCCCCCGTGTTTCTCTTACTTTCACATCCTAAGTATCCCAAATTTTTGCATAAATTGCAGATCTGAGTTACAATCCAGGAGTACTTTAAAACGCGCGGGGTAGTGTACGGCGCACGTGAGGCTCAAAATGGGCCCCTACTCTAGTAATTGAGATAGGTGTATTTGGCTATATCGGTGAAATCCAGCGACTGCGGGACAATACCGAGGGAAGATCTCAACATTGTTGAGAAACCCGTAGAGACTACACGCCAAACTCCTGCAATTAACGCAGGATGAAGATATAGTCCGACACTCCAAGTAATTGGAGATTACAGCTCGCATAATCTCACAGACTAGGTTCAACTCCTAGCTCCGCAACAGAATTAAAAACCACCAGTAATGGTGGTTTTTTGATAAAATACATCTACTAAAGTGATTAAGCAGGCCTGCCTGCCAAAGCTTTAGCATAGGCAGGGTAGCTTAGCTGGTTAAAGCATCGGATTCATAAACCGAAGAGCGAGGGTCCGAATCCCTCCCCTGCTACAAAGATTTAAAAAGAAAATTTTAAAGACTAAGTAATCCAAATAACCCCAAAACCAAAAGCAAAAGTCCAACCGAAACAGTTCCAACCGTAATCTCAAACACGCCTGTAACAGGCACTCCCTCGCTTGTATCAGGCATAGCAGCGCGTGTCGAAGGAGTCGGAGTTGGTGAGGCAACAGCAACCGTACTAGCCTTAACGCTAGGAGATGGAGAGGGGGATGGACTAACCTTTACACTGGCGCTCGGACTGGGCGATGTTGTGGCGGATGCTGCAGGGCTCGGAGACACGGTAGCAGTAGATGGAGCATAAGTCCAGACCATATATAAATCATTAAATTCGCCTGGAACATCATCATCCTCCCAGCACTGATATTCGAAGATACTCTCACCCGCTAATTTAGATTTAATGAATGCGATCTGTTCCTCGTTGTTTGCGACAGAGCCACCAGCCACTCCACATTCTTTCTTATTATTACTATCCATTGGCGGTATCCAGCCACGCAACTTTGGACCACTCGTACTATTAAGATAAGCAACCAATGTTCCCGTACTACCCGCCTCAACCTCAAAAGAAGAGTCAGCAAAGTTTGCGGGCGTAGTTGCAGACGTAGCCTTATTCGGCAATGTAATAGTTTTAACTGTTCCATTAATTGTCAGCTGCAGTACCATCTGAATATTGTTTAAAGTGTGGTAAATTCTAAGCTTGCCCTTTTTTGGAAAAGTTAAGGTATTAGAAACTGGTCCCACCTCATTGGTTGTCGGTGTGACCGGCGAAGGAACTACTGGGGAAACACTCGCCGTCGGCGCTTTACTCGCCCTCGGTGTAGCCGATGGCTTAGGTGCAGGCGCCAGTGATTGTTGGTAAACGAAAACTCCTAGTCCTACTCCCATCACCACACACCCAAGCACAATCCAGAGCAAACTACTCTTCTTTTTCCCACCACTAACGACAGGAATCTCGCTAGAGAGACTATTCATCTGCACGATATCAGCCGCATCTTGTCCACTCATACTATTTCATAATGACAGACAATAGCTATATGGTCAACCGGGGTTTAGGATTCAATTTTTGTGCCAGCAGCATCTGGTGACGCTCTCCGTTACTTGTCGCAAATTCTTCGTGTTGAATTCTAAATCCTGCTGACTCCACAATCCTCCTATTTTCCACACTCCCCCACTGTGAACTATAACTCGCAACTCCATACATTTCATGTTCGCCTTCATATGCCCTATCCCCCATTGAGATTAGCATCCATCCCCCTACTGGCAAGAATGACGCGAACGTTTCTATCATTTTTTTATGGTCACTCCTCGGTATATGAAAAATTGCATATAAGCATACTAGGCCATCCACCTCGTATTCACTGGGGCTCAAATTTCTCATATCAAAAACTTGGTACGACGCTGCAGGAACCAGTTTCCGCGCAACCTTTATCAGACTAGGTGATAAATCAATCCCCACAACCTGATGACCTGCTTTGGTTAAAATATCATCAACTGGCGATCCTGCCCCACATCCCACATCTAAGACACTAGAATTCTTACCTAGTTGTCGCAAAAACATTTTGACGTAGGTATCACTCTTTAGGGCTTGTCTATAGTCTAAATACTTTTTACCGAGCCGCTCGTAAGCTGCCAATACCTGCTTCATATGACTTATTTTAGTCGATGAACGTCAGCGCCACTCCAGTCCGGTCTGCTCTCCCCGTTCGACCAATCCGGTGGATATAGTCAGCATAAGTTTCGGGGAGCTCATAGTTGATAACATGCGTCACGCCATCGATATCAATACCACGCGCCGCCACATCTGTTGCAAGCAGTACTTTTACCTCATTACGCTTAAACGCAGTCAGTGCGCGCTGTCTTTGACTCTGGCTCTTGTTTCCGTGTATCGAAGCAGTTGCAAACCCACGTTCTGCGAGAGTTTTTGATAACCTCTCCATCCCATGTTTAGTACGCCCAAAAACCAACACTTTATCAAATCCTGGTTGGATTAGTAGCTCATGCAAGACTTCAATTTTTGATCGACCATTAAGCTTTACCACATCTTGGTCCACTGCTTCAGATGCGTGCTGTGTCTCGATCTGGACCGTAACCGGATTGTTCAAAAATTCGCGAGCAACCATTTGCGCCTTATCATTCATAGTCGCCGAGAAAAAGAGTCCATGTCGCACTGGCGGAAGTGCCCCAATGAGCGTCCGTATATCATTGATAAATCCCATATCAAGCATTCGATCAACTTCGTCTAATACGATTGTTTGATACTCAGATAGGTTTAGCGCTCTTCGCTCCCACAAGTCTTTTAGTCTACCTGGTGTTCCAACGACTAGTGATGGATGACGTGATAAGTCACGGATTTGTCCGCGCATATCCACCCCACCAATCACGAGGGCATATTTAATCCCACTCCCACGCGCAAATTCGCCCCCCTCTTCCACGATCTGAACTGCTAGTTCGCGGGTTGGTGCCATAATTAGCACTTTTTCACTTTTAACCCGCATTATCTTGTTAAGAAGTGGCAACATAAATGCCGCAGTCTTTCCTGTACCTGTTGCCGCCAGCCCGATCACGTCACGTCCTTCCATCACAACCGGGATTACTTGATCCTGGATTGGCGTTGGGTTTGTATATTTTCGCCTAATAATATTTTCTTGAATAATCGGCGCAAAAGAAAAGTCACTAAACTGGTGTTTTGGCTCATAAGCTACTTGCGCAAGTTTATTTCCTTTTTTTACCAAGATTCGAGGATCCACATTCATGTATTTAATCCGGTTACCACCGCGTGAAGCACCCCCTCTCGAGCCACCGAATCCTGACCTTCCACCCCCACCAAACCTTGGGTTACGATTAAATCCCCTCATATTTGTCTTTCTCTACGTTTGTTAGGGAAGACCCAGAACAATAAATTTCCAAATCTAAAAAGCCTAAGCAATGTGTAGCATGACTATAATTACCGATATTCTACCACGCATTCATTCACAACACAAGATTATAGGGTATTTACCTAATCTTGATAACTGCTATTATCAAACAATGCGTATAGCCGTAGTCTATAACCAAAGACCCGAAAATCTTGGGCGTAATGATCCTGATCTAGAAAAACATATCGAGGGCGACGAGTGGAAAACAATCAAAGCGATTGGCGATGCTATCGCCGCCAATCACCATACCGTCTCCTACCTCCAAGTAGACGGAGACCTCTACAACAATCTCAAAAAACATAAAGATAATATCGACCTCATCTTCAATTTATCCGAAGGCATTAGTGGGGTTGCCGATCGCGAGGCCCACCTCCCCATGCTCGCCGAACTCTTGAGTATTCCCCACACCGGACCAGGGCCTCTTACTGCCGCCTTAATTCTCAATAAATATCACGCCAAAAAAATCTGGCGGGCAAGTGGTGTCAGAACGGCAGAATCTTTTCTTGTCACCGCTCCAACCGATGCTCTCACACTCCCCAAGAATCTCACTTATCCTCTCTTGGTCAAACCCAACTCCGATGGCTCAGGTATTGGCATTCACGAAACCTCAATTGTAAAGAGCCTTAATGAGTTAAAGAATGCTGTCTCCCACATCATTTCCCATTATCATCAACCAGCCCTCGTCGAGTCATACCTCCCTGGACGTGAGTTTACTGTTGCGATCGTCGGCAACACCCCCAACCTCACGGTCCTCCCCATCATCGAGATCAACTTTGCGGGGTTGCCCAAGGGCGCTCCCGCGATTGATAGCTACAAAGCCAAGTTTGTTTACGGCGCAACCGGCCTGGTCCCCATGCACGAAACCGAGTTCTGCCCCGCCTCACTTACTCCCAAACTAAAAAAAGAAATAGAGGATTTATCCATCGCTGCTTATTCCGCAATCGGCTGTCTCGATTTTGGTCGGCTCGATATTAGACTTGATGCTCAGGGTGTTCCGCATGTTCTCGAGATCAACCATCCTCCCGGCCTCATGTCCGATCCTAATGAGAGCTCTTTCTTTACTATCTCAGCTCGTACCTATGGTTGGGATTTTCCCACCCTGATAGGTCGTATCTTAGATGCCGCAATAACTCGTCTCAAACTATAATTTTTCGCTTTTTCAAAATCCCTGCCACCGACGGACTAATCTTTTTATCACTGCGGTGAATGCACCCTATCCAGCAACATGGTCTCCTCTTCCCCTCTTTTAATTGTTTCACCAATCTCACTATATGCTTTTTTCTGGTTTCGTCTCTTTTTACTGAGACTACCCAACAGATCCATTCATTACGCGAAAGTGGAGTGAGTCCTTCCCACAAGCCCCGCGCTCGCACGTCAGCTTCTATGGCCTCTGCCAAATCACTCGGAACACTATGTGCTACACCTCCCACCAAATGCATAATGTGCAGTTTATTCTCCTGCTTTGCGAATTGTTTCTAGGTCTAGTTTTTTCATTGGCATAAACGCCGCAGTTACCGCCTCTGCCTTGTTTGGGTCGCGCATCATTTCATCCAGTATTCTCGGTGCTATCTGCCAGGTGATACCAAATTTATCAGTGCACCACCCACACTGTTCTGCTTCAGGTACTGCTGATAATCTCTCCCAAAAGTAATCTATTTCTTCTTGTGTTTCACACTCTACAATATATGAGGTTCCCCCATTTATTTTGAACTGCTCCATTGGCCCACCATTTAGAAACATAAAGCTGATTCCATCAATCTCGCATTCAGCAGTCATCACTGATCCCTCGGGTCTACCCGACACTTCCTCCGATGCCTTGGGTGATCTCGTAATGTCTCCTACTACAGCGCTATGTTCCCCTGGAGCCTTATTAAAAATATTCATGTAGTATTCGACGGCCTCTTCACCATTATTGTTTGCGAACCACAGACAAGTTATTAATCTACTCATTTTCTTTACCCCCTTTTAGTATAAGTTTCTTTCATTATAGCGGTTCAACTCAACCTTTGTTCTAGTTTCCTAATTTCTGCATGTCTTTTTACATTTCCCAAACTAGCATAAAGTGCATATGCAAGACCAAATAGTCCTCCTACCCAGATTAAGATATTAGTTATAAGCGTTTCATCAAAGAATCTATTAACTAAATATATTCCCAACATTACCGATGTATTCACTGCCACCGCCTCGACAGCCATAATTATCTTTGCTCTCTGCAAAGTTTCTATCTGAAACTTAATCTTTTCACTCATTAAATGATTTTAGCAAACTCTTATCACATGATTATGTATACAAGATTCACAACCATTTTTAATACAAACCATCTTGCAAAGTGCTAGTTAAAATAATCTTAAATATTCATGACAACAGCATCAACTTTCAGTGTGTACCCAACACGAGGAAGTTTTACGGGCTCAGTTAATACACTCAATTCAGATGGCGCTACTTGGTCGACGATTCAGGAACCACATTTCCTGGCTCTGTAATAATACCCATACTACCCTCCTTGCCATCAACCACACTAACTGTAAACGGAGTGTTGCTTATCAGCCGACGATGTCCCACTTGTAAGTCACTTCCTTCTTTAACTAACAACTTCTGAAAAAAACTGGCAATCAAAACTATCCCCTCCTGGTCTAAAACAGGAATAAGTATAAGTAAAGCAAACAGGTTGCTAGTTAGGGTTTGAGGAGTCGTTTCCAGCTATCCCATAAGATGAGCTGTTGTCGGCGGGTTTTGGTACGGGA
>QEVC01000029.1 GCA_003576945.1 Candidatus Microgenomates bacterium | reverse complement strand
AGCGAGCGGGAAACCCTGTCATCCCTGGGATTTTGTGCTTTCTGCGAAAAACGCGAGCAAAAATGTTGAAAATTTGCAAAATTGTCCTATCTGGGTGCCCCAGGGGGGAATCGAACCTCCGACCTACTGCTTAGAAGGCAGTTGCTCTATCCGACTGAGCTACTGGAGCAATATGTTGATTATATCAGTTAATGTGTATATTATTACCATGTATACCATTATTTTTACGTTTACGGTTTGTATGTATAAGCGAAAGTGGACTGATAGTGATTTATCTGAGGCTGTTCGTACTAGTTACAGCATTAGGCAGGTTATAGCATCTCTTGGTTTAATTCCAGCAGGTGGAAATTATCAGCATGTAAAAAGAATTATTAGTGAACTTAACCTAGATTGTTCCCATTTTTTAGGAAAGGGTTGGGCTTCTGGCATGAAGTTTAGATTTAGGCCTAAAAAACCACTAAGCGAAGTTCTGGTAGCTAACAACCACTATCAAACTCACTTATTAAAACAGAGATTGTTTGATGAAAAGCTAAAGAAGCCTGAATGTGAAATCTGTGGATGGTCTCAGAAATCAGTAGATGGGCGAATTCCAGTAGAACTAGACCATATTAATGGGGATCACCTAGACAACAGATTAGATAATTTACGGATCCTATGTCCGAACTGCCATAGCTTACAGACTACTCATAGAGGTGTAAACAAAGTAAAATATAGAAGTTCGACAAGCCGGGGTGGTGAAACTGGTTAGACACGAGAGACTTAAAATCTCTTGGTAGCAATACCGTGTGGGTTCGAGTCCCTCCCTCGGCACTTAACAAGTCAATGTTATAATTACTCCTTGCACGGGGTGTGGCTCAGATGGTAGAGCGCCGCGTTTGGGACGCGGAGGCCCCCAGTTCGAGTCTGGGCACCCCGACATAAGATATAATGCAATAGAGTTTGAACGTTAAAATGCGGGTGTAGTTCAGTGGTAGAATGCTTCCTTGCCAAGGAAGAGATCGCCGGTTCGAGCCCGGTCACCCGCTCCAGATACTTTTTGAGATTAAAATACTTTTTTCCTACTTAGTGCAAATTTTTCGGTTTCGAAGAGAAAGATACTGGGGGAATCTTCGAGAAGAAATCTTTGGAAATCAGAATACAAATCTTTACGTAGTTTTTGATCTAGCGTACGCCTACCGTCTTCGAGTAGCTTGTCTACTTTGAGGTTACTATATTTGGTAAAGTTGGTGGCCTGGGTACTATGCCAGAGCGTGTATTGATCGGGGTCTTTGGGAGGGGTAAAGTCTGCGAGGATGATTTGATAGTCACTATTGACACTGCTAACCACCTTAACATCAACCATGATGCCTAAGACTTGTCGCCAAGAACTGGCGATACTTTCGGCAACGTCGAGGTAGGGCAACATTGTTTTTAATTCAATTTTTACTTCACCAGGATTTTTGACATCTTGAGAAAAGAGCGTTTTGGCGCGTGACTCGTCATATTCATAGTCTTTAACTAAGTCATTATATGCCCAGGAACTACGGGAGATTGGGGAAAGCGCACGAACTTTGCCAAAACTCTTATCTGGTATAGCGTAGGCTAAGCCCTGTCTGGTAGTTTTACTGCTTAAGAGGGTATCTGAGTTGTTGATAAAGAGAGCCGCAATTTTGTCGCCATCTTGAGCGATTATGGTGCTACTCTGGTCTTTCGCGAGGTCTTGGGGAATAGTGCTTAAAGTGTCAAGCATATTTACTTCGCCAAGCTTGTAGGCAGTGAGCGCGCTGTTTTCGGTGGGGTAAAACTTATAGATTATGCGTGTGTTGTTAGTTTCGAGAGTCAGAGTTTGGAGTGTTCCACCAGAAACTAGCTGGTAATCCGTAATACGAGCACCAAGGGTTCCAAGAGTGTCCTTTTTTAGTACGGGCTTAGTCATAGCTTGCATAAAAGGGGCGAAGGGTTCTCTGAGGGAATAGATTATTGTTCCATCGCCACGAGTGACTTCGACATCAGTAAAGTTGTAAGTAATATCATCGCTCTTAAGAGTGGTTCCATCGTGCCAAATCTTGTTTGGGTTGAGGGTAAAGGTGTAGCGTTTGCCATCATCTTCGATTTTCCAGGAACTAGCGAGTGCCCCCGTGATTTCACCACTTCTTGTGACGGTCACGAGACCCTCACCTATTTGAGACTCAATATCTTGAGGAATGGTAGCTAGGGTGTATTTACCGATTCTACCGATTTTGATAGTTGCTTTTGGGGTGGGGAGATACCTGGCAAAGATGATAATCCCCGTGAGAATGGCCAGAATAATCCCTGTTGATTTGAGGATAATATTTGCGTGCTTTTTAATGAAAACCTGGGTGAGCCAATAATATCTGCGTACAGTTTTGAGCATGTTTTTAGAATGCGACTATGACTGATAGAGTCAAAAAAATTAGGGAAGAGGCAATGGTCAAGGCAAAAACAGTTTTTTCCATGCCCCGTTTGGCATGATAGTTGCTACTGGCAAAACTGCGACCAAGCCCAGTACCTTTAGCTTGGATCACAATTAAGCCGATTAAGAACAAGGCAACAATACTTTGAATGATATATAAAACGTTGTTCATGATGAGTCTCCCAAGAGTAAGGATAGCGTAATGTTATAACTGACACTCATGATTAAAGCAGATAAACAATAGACCCAGAAGGCACTGAGATTACCCGCAGGGAGAGCTACTAGGCTACTACTAAATCCAGCAAAATAGTAGGAGCTGATGGTAATCCCGGTATAGAGAATATCAAAAAGATAAATCACCAAGACCTGGGTGATCCAGCGAAATAAGCCGAGGGTTAAGAGGTTGATGGGGAGAAGAAGAAGCTTGATTAATGGGGTAACTAAAAGATTGAAGAGAAGGAAAATCAAGGCCGCAATTAAATATGATTGCCAAGTTGGCTCGATTTTAAAGCCGGCTACAAGACTTGAGGTGATGTAGAAAGAAACCATGGTGGCGATTATTTTGACAATTAAACTTCTCATGCTCCTATCTTATCATTTCTTGGTCTTCTTTTTCCAGATTTGTAGAGTGTCAGGGTTTCGTTTACATCTCCCTCGTATAACTCACTGGTTTTATTGTTAATAATCCACGTCTCGATTTTTTGTCGTGGCGTGCATTGCA
>QEVC01000001.1 GCA_003576945.1 Candidatus Microgenomates bacterium | reverse complement strand
GTATAGAGCATAAGTACCTTTCTTTGGGTTAAATCCCAAGTATTTGTTAACTTGGGAGATTATCCTACTTGATCGGTACTTCTTTCATAGCATCATATAGTTTTCTTCATCTTTAGTATCTTCATACCCCCTTTTAGATGGATCGTCTTCGTAATAACGAAGACTTTTATTTTTCTGACCATTATCAGAAAAGAATGAATCTACTGAATGGAGAGTTGCGGGTCGTATTAGTTTAAGCGGATTATTAACTGGATTCAATTTTCCATCTCTGTAACTATATTCTGATTCTCCTTTTAAAAAATCTTTAGTTCTCTGCGGTCGAGGAAAAGTATAAAGGTCAAGTTTGTCAGGATTTTGATAGCCATAAACATCGAATCTTCGAGCGACAGCTTTCCATCGTAGTATTTCCTGTTGACTTACTCCTTGACCGTTTACTAAATCTTTTATTGGCGATCTATCTTCTTTTCCCCAACCTGTTGCTTGTGATAATGGTTCACTCATTGTCTGGTTACTACTCTAGTAAATGATACTTAGATTATATCATATCAAAAAAAGCACTGTTTTTCCTCTTTGATTGTTGGATATTTAATTTGGACTCAATTTTCTGATCTCTTTTTTAATGGCGCAATCGGACAATTGGAAGAGATTCCTGATTGAGTCCACCTGTTGCGCCATTTAAGTTTTTGTTCTTTTAAATTTTTGCGTTTTCTTTTACTTCTTATCTTTTCGGCCGCCGCCTTGAGTTTTTCCCGTTGCGAGGCTTTCATGCGCTCGTCGCGCTACCTTTGAAATATAGTTCGAATTTTTTCGTAAAGAGACCGCAGCGTAAAAACGTTGATTTCCAAAGAAGTAAGTCTTACGTTTAACACTGCTGGGACGTTGAGCGAGAAATTTTCAGAGAAAATTAACGCTCTTACGTCACCGCTTTCTATGTTCTACTATGTTTATATACTTAGGAGTCTAAAGAATAGTTTTTTTATATCGGCTACACAACTGATTTGCAAAAAAGATTTAAAGAGCACAACTCAAGATTTATTAAGGCTACTAAACCATATAGACCCTACAGATTAATATTTTATGAAGCTTTCTTGAGTAGAGTTGACGCTAAATCACCGACTACCTTACGGTCGCGGGGTTAATTTAGTTCAAGCGTAGCTTGCCCTGTTTCTTGCTTACCCTGATTTTCTATATAGCGTTTGATGATTGACTCGTTAGCTCCCACGGTACTAGCAAAGTAGCCTTCCGACCACACTGCTTCAGTCCCCCAGTACACGTCTTTGAGAAACGGGAATTTTTGTTTGAGATTCCGAGCGGTATTCTGTTTAATGATCCCTACTGCTCTCCCCACGTTCATTGTTGGCGGAATGGAGACTAGAAGGTGGATGTGATCACGATCATGGTTCACTTTTCGGAACCTGATCAAAGGATAGTGCTCGGTTATTTCCGCCAACTTAATATCAAAGTAGGCAAAAATTCCCTCGTTAAAGATTTTCTTCCGAAACTTGGTGGTGATAACTATGTGGTATTCGCAGTGGTAGAGGCAATGGGATAGGTGGGTAAATTCCATACCTCCCTATTCTACTAGCTTTGGTACGACTCCCGCCGAAACAGGGGTAACTCCCTCACTCGACCTAACGGTCGGATGGGTCAAGTATCGAAGGCTGAACACACGAATTTGAAATGGATGCTCATCGTAAACAATGATAAAGAATGCGACACTAACGATACTTTCAAGGCAAAAAAACTGCCGGTGAGCAAATGGAAGGACTATGCCAAATCTAGTACCATTGATATCATCATTTTCAAAATGGTGATTACTGAAGGCTGGGATATTCCGCGCGCCTGCATGCTCTATCAGATGCGCGATAGTAAGAGTAAGCAACTTGACGAACAAGTGATGGGGCGTGTAAGGCGCAACCCTCGGCTTTTGGATTTTGAAACGCTTTCTGAAGAAGCGCAACAACTTGCTATGACAGCGTGGGTGTGGGGTATTGTACCGCAAGAGATACAAAAGACTTTTGGAGTGAAGCTCTGGCAGGAGAGCAAGGCTATTACCGATGAGATCAAGATTAAAACGACACGGCTAAAGCCGTTAACAAAAAAAGCGGACTTTAACTTGGCAGCATTCTTGAAGGAGCAACCTGCTGTATCTGCGCCCAGTTCTATTTTTACGTTATGGCGTGATATGGCAAAAGTTGAAAATGGCGTACGAGAAATGGCGGTGGTATATGCGGATAATTATGATACTTGGCGTGTCTGTGCGGAAAACATAGAAGCGGTGGCGAGTGAAAGCAGTAAATATGTGAACGACTACGAAAAGAGTATGGAGGTGGTGAAAGATGAAAGAGGACAAGAGGTAGAAGTGTCTTTTGCGCCAACTTCTCACTATACGGATAACGGCAATTATGTGAATATCGGCGACTGGGTGTGGAAGCGAAACGACGGGAAAGACAAATTTGCTTTTGATAGTGAGGCAGAGCGGGAGTGGACGGAAGTACTAAAAGATTTGGCAAAAGATGATTTGGCGGTTGGTGATGGACGAGTTGGCAAAAGAGTAACAGTTGGCAAAAAGAATCCAAAGGCGGGAGCAACTAATATATTCGGCAAAGAAGAGTCGGCACTTTTAGAAGAGAAACAGGTGTATTTGTGGGGGAAAAATTATGTAGCTAACTCGCCGATAAAATTTGAGTATTATCTCGGTGCGGTGCATTCTTCTTATCCCGACTTTGTGATGAAGGATAGTTTTGATCGGGTACATATTTTTGAAGTAAAAAGCGTCAATATTTCATCCGGTATGACGGGAGGATTTGATAATAATATCTATAAAACAAAGCTAGAAGAATTGAAAAAAGCGTATAAACAAGCTTCTAAACTCACCAATCAAATCTTCTATTTACCTATTTTGCGTGATGATAGCTGGCGTATATTCCAGTTTGTTTTGGGTATAGAAAAAACTTTGACGAAAGAGGAGTTTGTGAGTTTTTGCAAAAAGGTACCATAAACATATGACCGCCTTACAAAAACTAGACCGAGTTTTCACAATTCTGTTTCTCTTGGTAATGATTCCTTTTAACTATGTTGTCTTTAATATCAGCCTCATAACAACGATGGCGTGTGATAACAATTGCTCCAGCACCCTCACTACTTTGATGTATGGATTTTTGGCGTTAGCTTTATTTATAGTTTTATCTTCCTTCATTTACTCGCTTGTCGTATCGGTGAGAAAAATAAAAGCTGGACAGACGGCCTTTTGGGTGCCTGTGGTGGGTATGGTGGGAAATGTAATTGCAATGACGTCTTTGATCGCATCATTTTTATATATAATTTTTCCTCTATTTGGTTAGATGTTGTTAGCGATAATTTAGATTTGTTATTCTTCATTTCTCGGTTCTCTCAGGTTATTATATCCATATGTCAAAACCCTACTCTCCGCCACATCTAAGCAAAGTCTACGAAGCCCTAACTGCCATTGCTGATAATAGATTTGAACTAGTTAGTGATACCGAATTAAAAATTTACAGCAGTAGTCGCGGCAAATACTACACAGTCACCTACGACCCCAAAACCAACCAAATCATGAGCAATGATAATACAGCGTATTACACACATAGTGTAAGTTACCCTATGCTCGCCCTACTTATGCTCCGCGGTGATCTCAAATATGACCCCACACTCTTATCTCCACTAAGCAACATAATCTGGAAAGATATCATGACCAAACACAAGAACGACTACGATGCGGGCATCGTCGAAGTCTTGTCTAGTCTTGCCAAAAAGGGGGTTGATATCGCATCCCTTCAATCAAAAATTGCCGCGATTTATGCGGACGCTTGTAAGCTGACGCTCTCGCCACTAGGTAAACGTCTCCCCCCTCCCAAGGCTTACTAGAATTTGCTATAGTAAAGTCAGTTAAACATTGGAGGTAGTTTATGAAAAAACTCATTCCGCTCGCCCTAGCTCTCACCCTCGTCACCGTAGGTGGATATTTCTACATGAACAACAAAAAGATTGATGTCCCACAATCGAAAGTCCAGCAGGTCAAAGAAGCCACAGAGTGGGCAGCTGCGATAGCCTCTGGCCGCCCCACCCTTTGTACCATGACCAAAGGAGAAGAAAAAATGGATTACCTAATTAAGGGTAAAAAGATGAAAGCCACCATGGTGACAATGGTCGAATCCAAAAAAATGACTTCATACATGCTCAACGACGAAAAATACCTCTACATGTGGGAGGACGGTAAGGATGTTGGCACCAAAATGACTATTCCCACTGAAGATGAAACTAAGAAAATGACTGATTCTGCTAAAGAATACAGTAGTAACATGCCAGACACACCAACTTTTGACTCCGAATCTGGTTTTGACAACTTAAAAAATGAAGGATACACCATTAAATGTGATGGTGCCACTGCCAGCGACTCCGACTTTGTCCCACCACAATCAGTCAAATTCACCGATCTCTCAGAGATGACCAAGGCTATCCCCTCTCCCAACGCAAATGGTGAATATGATATGAAAGCCCTAGAGGAAATGGCCAAAAAATACGGTGCCACCATGCCAAGTGAAGAGTAGTCTCTAACTGGCAAGTGCCATACCTTCCACCACTCCCCACCCAGCCTTCTTCAGTTCTGTCGTACACTCCCGCATCGTCGCCCCACTCGTCCAGACATCATCTATCAGAATTACCTTGCCTATTTGCGGCTTCTGGTTGTTAACTCTAAAAGCTCGCCACACATTCTCCTTTCTCTCAACTTTGCTCAGCCCATACATAGGCCTGGTTTCCCGCACTCGTGTTAGTAGTTCCGCGTACGGCTTAGACCACCGTCGCGCTACACATCGCGCGATTAACTCGGCCTGGTTATAACCTCTTTTTCGCTCCTTACCCGCCCACATTGGCACTGCTGTAACCAAAATCTCTCCAGATGGCTTTTGTGGGTTCCAGATTGACACCAACTCGGCCACCAGATCATACGTCCCTCGATACTTAATCTCCTTAATAGCCTGGCGGATTACTCCCTCATACCGCAGGCCATCGCCACGACGTTTGATGCTCCTCTGACAACTCAGGCAAATATAACTCCCCCAAACCCCACATCCTAGGCATTTTTTAGGATATATCCAATCTAATATTGCCATCCTATGTTATAATATAGCGTATTGGGGACGTCTTGCTTTGACGAGGCGAATCGCTCTTTAACATCTGCATACCGACTTTGACTAGAGAAGTCGTAAAACAG
Source organism: Candidatus Microgenomates bacterium (assembly GCA_003576945.1). Lineage (GTDB taxonomy): Bacteria > Patescibacteriota > Microgenomatia > UBA1400 > UBA12108 > GWF. The sequence continues at coordinate 85,162 of QEVC01000001.1, read as the reverse complement.
AGTCAAAAAATATCTGTCAAATCTTTTGTACAGACAGCCAAAAATGCTTTTCTAGCAATGGAAAATGCCATCTTTGGTTCAGCTAATTACGCATACACTGCTTAATTATTCTGCGTCTCGTTATCTACTCGCTCATGGGAAAATAACAGGCGGAAACAAACATGAGCCGTAAGTCTGAACTAGTCGCTCAGACCCAAACAAACGACTACCCTCGCTAAATAGTTGGTTGTTAGTTTCCTATATTTAGAGAGGTAAAACTCTTAAACACTAAACAAGTATGTAGATGATGTTAAAAGCTCGCTCCGGACGAGGGCTCACTGCCCTCCGTCTCCACACAGAGATACACAGATAAACGGATATACTGCTCTACGGATTTACGACTAATTCTTCATTGCCTTCGCCAACTCCCTCTCCACATCCCGCTTCTTAATATCCGCTCGCTTCTCCCACTCTTTCTTGCCCTTACCTAATCCTATCTCGCACTTTACCCATCGTCCTTTAAAAAATAATCTCAGTGGCACGAGTGTCAGGTTCTTTCCCTCTATCTTCATCACAATCTTCTCAATCTCTGTTGCCTTGAGTAGTAGTTTTCTTGATCTTTTGGCATCGTAGTTCTGGCCGGAAAAGTGGCCATACATCGGAATATCTGCTCCTATCAAAAACAATTCACCGTTAATTATCTTTACGTACCCATCTCTCAGGCTTCCTCGCTCCCCACGCAGGCTCTTTACCTCCGCACCCGTGAGCACCACTCCCGCCACCCACGTGTCAGTAATGCTGTAATCTCTTTTGGCCAATTTGTTAACTATCATAACCATATTCTACCCCATGTCAGCCTGGGATCAATTTGTACGACATACGAGCATCTGTTCAAGAAAAATCGACGAAGCGCGTAGCAATTGAGGAAATTTTTCCTGACTGACGCGCAATCCGGAGTAACAAATTGCATTGCAGACTGACAGTTCCTACAGCTCCCACTCCTTTATCACATTGTCCACTAGTGCGTAGCCCTTACCCTCGTACACCATCAAGTCGCTCGCTCTCCCAAAATCTTCTGACACATACTGCTCCACATACTTGCCATCCAGTCCAAACGTCACTACTCGCTTAGCTCCCCTTTCGAGGACATAAATCTTGTCATCCACTATGCTCAGTGCGATTGGGTCAACCAACCCACCCGTCTCGCTCTCACTCGGAAACCCGGTAAGGACAAAGTTGGCTGGAACTCCCCTCGAATACTTTTCCAGTTTTCCACTACTAGTCAGTAGCCAGATATCGCCATCTACCACCCAGTCGACCACCCTCGATAGATCAAGCACTATCCCCTTGCCAAACCACCTCTTTCTCTCAGCGTAGCCCGTATCAGTCGCGGCATATTTCCAGATCTCACCCAACCCTCTGTCTAATAAATAAATGTTGTTCCCAAAAGTCGCAACTTGCGATATCTCCCCCCACTCAGAATCCGTAGGAACTACAACTTTTTGTTCACTCTTACTCCCACTCCAAATCCCTCCCGCCGAAAAGCCAGTATATACCCCATCTCTTGTGCTAAATGGTCTCACAAACCTTTCGTTCTCTACATTAAAAGTCACTTTCGAAAGATCTTTTACCGAAACACCCACAATACTTCGGCTACTGTCGTCCCAAAAGTACATAGACCCACTGCCATCATCCACGATTTGATCACTTTTTAAATTCTCTGATAAGAGTGAAAGTTCGATTGTTGGCGAAAGTGTTGTTCCTCTTACTTTCAAAATTTCCTGCTCCTTATTCCTAATCCTTTCGAGACCACTCTTCGCTGCTGCTTCATAATTAGACTTAGGTCTGGTGGCAAGGTATAGTTCTAGGACTTCTATGCTCTGTGAGATTAGTATCTTGGAACGCTCTGGGTTGCTCTCCGCCACATCCTCAGCTTCTCTAATCATATTTTCTGAGCGACTCACAGCTGTTTCATACTCACTTTTTGCCTTTTTCTCAATCCTCACATATGCACCGGTGATGATTAGGATTATCAGTATCACTCCCAACATCGAACCAAGTAGAAGGTTAAACTTTCTTGGTTCTTCTCTCATTCTTCTAACCACAATCTCTGGGAATTTTTTCTTGGTTAATATATTTGGATTCTTAGCCTCATGCAACAATTCGCGGCCGTCACTATCACTATCAGCAATGCATTCGAGCATTACCATTGCCATTTCTGCTTGTTCTGGGCGTAAGTGAATCAAGGGTGCCAATGTTTCGATATAGTTTAAGACCCCACTCTTAATCGTTTCCATTAAATGAGGTTCTGTACTGGTCTCTATCCCCTTCTCTGTCCCTATAATTAGAATGTCATTATGTGTAATTGTGCCCGCTAATCCCTCTTCCCATTTATCTCCCTCTACTAGTGTGATAAAGCGACCCTCACGATATAGTCTTGCCCCAGTTTTGCCCTTCCCCCAAAGCCATACAGTCTCGTCATAAATACAAACAACTACAACCGAAACTTCTACCTCGTGGGTCACATCACCCAGTTCACTCTCGAGAAATTCTTGCCACTCCACTGGTGTCCGATACATCTTGCCCTGCTCGTGAAATTTTTCAAAAATAGCTCCACCAATCGATGCCAAGTCGATTACCCCCTCCTCTCCCAAAATCTTCAAGTTAATAACTAATGAAACTGTTTGATGATTATTTGTTAGACTCTGCGCTTGAGACCAAGAGTTTTTCGTCGAGCTTCCAACCAAACTATGGGCATTTGTGGTTATCATTTTTATAACACTCTTGTCTATGCGGCTGGGAGCAAAGATAGTATCCACACCATGACTGCAAACCCAAAATGCAGCGCTCCCAAACCACGAATAATATAGTCATCTTGCATTGTAACCGCTCTTGTCATCGCATTAATTTGCTTCATCATTAGTAGCGCAAAAATCGCATAAATCGCTAGGAGTGTGACAAGCAAAAACTTCACAAATAACATTAAACTCAAACCATCCAAAAATGCGAGTGTTTCCATTTTATTTGACCCTCCCCTCAATCTTCTCTTGTTCCTCATGATCAATTAGTTGGTTGAGGATTTTTCCCACACGATCTGGATGTGGAATAGCAACAAATTCAAATTCTGGAACCTCTGCTGCGGTTTGAATAAACACACTCCCATACCCAAAAAAGGTCTCAAAGGAACCAGAGGCTTGCACATTAATATCCTGGATCTCCTCTATCTTGGCTGTCGAAATCTTTCTAAAGAAAATGTTTTTAAAGTCGACATCCACTATTCGCTCATCTGTCACTATATAAATGTTAAAAAACCATCCCATCAACTTCGCAAGTGTATAACCAGAAACAAATAAATACCAGCCTAACGAGACCACAAACTGAAAACTCGTGCTTAGTGCAGCATATGGGGGGAAGAAGGCAAATACCGAAGGAAGCGTTAACATAAATATCGACAATACTATCCATGGAATATTCACCAAAAAGTGCTGACGCATAAATAGCACAATTACTTCTTCGTCTTCTTGTGTCTGAAAACATATATGTTTGGGGAATGACGCAAACGAAGTGAACAGAGTGTCCCCTCCCATCTTCTCCACCATTGTTTTCAACTGTGTCACCGACTTTCGCTCTGTTTGTTTTTCCATGCTCTTTTTTTCTTCAGGCTTTTGTGCAACATACACATCTGGCATAAGTATATGGTATCACAATTACTTGCGCTCAATATTAAATAGCCCTGACTTTAGTGAGATCCGTGCTGGCGCACGCAGATTAAATGCCTTATAAAATTCGCTCCCAGCAATCGTCACACTCCCCCGGTTAGTCGTCGCAATCACGTTCGCGGTCGCCCCATTCCCACTATACGTCACCCGGATATCATTCACGCTAGTGTATCCGCCAATGCTCGCCAAATCACTCTTGCTATACGGGCTCCCTCCCCAACAACTCGACTCTGGGGTTACTCTCCCCGCCTCTCCACCACCTTGATACAACACCACCCACGCGTTCAGGATGTCCGCCATCTCTTCACTAGTAAGCCAGGGATTGCTCCGTCCACAAGAGTCACCCGATCTCGTCTTGTACCATGCTTTATAAAACCATGGTGACCCTGCAATCTTTTCGTATGCCTGTGCGGTCCAGCCAGCTTGACCATTACTAGTATCCCAAAAACCTGGGGTACTATACCCATTACTACTATAACTCTCTTGGTATCCCCCAGATGTCGACGCATACCAAGTCGAAAGTGGGCTGCCATTCGCATATACCACTTTGCCTCTCGTTGCATTAACCGCCTCTTCCCACCTACCGCCTTTTGGACTAGGTTTAAACACCTGACATGATTCAGTCGCACAGATTGTCCCTCCACGTGCGAGCGCGTAGCTACGGGCCGCAATTGCTTGTGCCTTTAGTGCTTCCATTCCTCCTTCGTCGCCCCACGAGCCCGGCATCTCATAAATTCGCTTGGCGTACTCTTCGAGACTAAAGCTTCCATATCCTTCCACCACAATTTGTGCATCGGGGTTATGATCCTTAATCTCTATGCCGTTGCCATAATATGCTTTCAAAATCGTTTCGTAGTTTTGCCCCTGCTTAGCTCGACCATATGCTCCATACTGACTCATCCCCTTAAAATGGGGTGCCCCAAATGAGAAGGCCGCGAACGCTGGCGAGAAACCAGGATTATAGTCTGGTCTCGATGCTGGATCATCTGCGAGCGGCACATCTCCTACCGTAGTTTGAAATGTTCCTGATTTCTCCGACAAAATCGCTTGCTGTTTCGCCGTCAATGTCGCGATCTTTCCCGACAACTCTTGTTGCCACTTCTTCGCTCCAGCGATCTCTTTCTCAAAAAATGCCTTCTGAGCGTCAATCTTCTGCTGCAGGGCGGCGAGCCTTACCTTATCTGACTCTAGTTTCTTTTTGTCCGCCTCCAACTGAATTATTTCTCTGGTAATCGCAACAATCATCTCTTTGTCTTCGTCTGCTGTCGCCTCCTTATATGTGAGCTCTCTGGTTAATTCCCCCGCACTTTGTGAAGACAGCAAGGTTAATAGTGGTGAGTAGAATCTCGTTTTCTTATAATAATCTCGCACCTTAGCCCCCAATATTAAATACTGTGTTTTTATTTTGTCTTCTCTATTCTCGATATTCTTGCCTAGTTCTTGGATTTCACCTTCATACTGCTTAATTTGGCTTTGTATGTTTGTTATCTGCTTTTGCAGCTTAGAAACCTCTGCTTCAAGCGGTGTTGTTGCTGCTTGTGATAGTTGTAACTGGTTAGTCAAATCCGCAATTTGTTTCTCAATTTCTTCCAGACTCTCTGCGCTTACGTTCCTCACGATCTGGTGTGATACAATTATCAGGATAAGAAACAGCAAAAACACTATTCTATGAAAAAGCTTTTTCCAGAGAGAAACCATGTCTCTATCCTAACATATCTCGCGACCATCTTAGCTTCGGTCTTAATCTCCTTTTCCGCTCTTTCCTCACCCGCTCACGCCATCAATCCAAACGGTGATTGTGGCGACACCGCAGTTGATACTGCGCTTGGGTGTTTAAGCGTTGAAACTAAAGGTTTTACTGTCTCGCTCCTCAAGTTCCTCGCCGGTACCGCCGGCGCCATCTCGCTCGTTATTATGCTCATTGCCACCATCCAGATTATGACAGGTGGCGATAACGCCGAACAGGTAAAAAAAGGCAAAGAACTCTTTACTAGCGCGATTACCGGACTTCTCTTTATCATCTTCTCAGTCACCCTGCTTCGGATTGTGGCGGGTGATATCATTCAATTACCAGGATTTAACTGATCATGAATAAAAAATTAAAAAATATCTCTTTTCAACTATGTACTATGTACTATGTACTATGTACTCTCGTTCCTCAAGCACGAGCAGCCGACTTTGCTGACTACGGTGCCTACGAAAATGCCCTTGGTCTTGGGGGTGGATCTGTCGACACCAGAAATCTAGGGAGTATTATTAGCTCTATTCTCCCCACGCTCCTAACCCTCGCTGGGATTATTCTCTTTGGCATGCTCGTCTCTGGCGGCTTTACTATGCTCGCTGGTGCGGCTGATAAAGAAGCCCAGGAAAAAGGTAAAAAAACTATTACTAGCGCCCTCATTGGTTTTGCCGTAATCTTTCTCGCCTTCTGGATCGCCCAGATCCTCCAGGTTGTCTTCAAAATTGACATTGTTGGGTAAATTGCGAACATTAAGTGCAGTCGTATCTCACAACAAAAAAATATTCGCAGTCCGTGTAGGACGAGACATAGATCAAAATTTCAGCAGAAATTTATGATCGGTTTTTTGTGTGACGGTGCGACGAACTTAATTTAGTGAGCAATTTACCCCTCACTTCCCAAACCGCCTCTGCCTCTTTTGATACTCCTCGATCGCCAAATCTAATTTTTGTGGTGTAAAGTCAGGGAATAGTAGGTCAGTAAAATACCACTCCGCATACGCCCCACTCCACATCAAAAACCCACTCGTTCTCTGCTCCCCTCCTGTTCTAATAATCAGATCTGGCTCCGGCATAGCGTAAGTATCCAGATGTTTCTCAAAATCTACTCCCCCAACTTCCACTGCCCGCTTTATCTCATCTCTCCCCCCATAATTAAGGGCAAAACTCACAGTAATTTTAGTATTCTGCTTGCTCTTTTCCATCACTCTCATCATCCCTTCCTGGATATCCTGACTAAACCTGCTCATATCCCCGATTAATTTAAGTCTCGCCCCCTTCTCAATAAACTTGCCTACCTTAGTTTCCAACGCTTTCCTAAACAGGTTCATCAAGCCCGCCACCTCATCTTTCGCTCTCCCCCAGTTCTCAGTCGAAAATGCCCAGAGTGTCAGATACTCTACTCCCAGCTCACCCGTGCGCTCTATCAACTCTTCAACGGTCTTCTCTACCGCGTAGGCATGCCCTGCAATAACTGGCAGGCCCTTGGCCTTAGCCCATCTTCTATTTCCATCCATTATTATGGCAATATGATTTGGAATATTGGCTTGGTCTAACATATTTTTGTCCCCTCAACTGTTTTTCCTAATATACTATCCCTTACTCTACCCTCAATCATCCCACTCACTATTAAACTCTCGACTCCTAGTTTTGTTAAAGCCAGACACTCCTCTACTTTGTGCAACATCCCCCCAGATACATCTACTCCTTTCGAACCTCCCAGGTGTTGCTTAACCTCATTAAAATTACCGGCATCAATAACATCAAAAATGCTTGCTTGTCCAGTTTTATAAACCCCCTCCTCTGCGCTCACATGGATTACTCGTACCCGATAATCTTTGGCAAAAACAGTCGCTAGCTCGTCAAACACTCGTTCAGTCGAATACACATCACATCCACGAGTCTCGTCTACCATTACATCCCCATAAACTAATGGCACTATCCCCATCGCTAAACCATCTACCACTGGATCAATAAATATTTTCTTCGTTTTTCGCTGATCTATGCTCATTAAAGATGATGGTGAATAGGAGAAAACCGGGACATTAGCTGACAATAATTGTTCACATACTATTTGGTTGAGTTTAACCGCATCGTGTCGCACCCACCCCATCCCAATACGCGAGTTCTCATCTACAAATCCTTCGGTCGTCCGGTATTTATGCGCCGAAAAATGGGCAAAACTCCCCGCCCCGTTCCCAATAATTAGTTTAGTCTCCCCTAGTTCTCGATACCCTTCCGCTATCTCCCTAGCTAGTCTGGATAACACATCCTCCCGCAATCCATAGTGCACGTTCTTATCTGTGATTACTCCGCCTCCTAGCTTCACCATTATTAGTCGTTTCATATAATTTCCTATTAGTTTTCAACTAGTATAACTTCCGAAACTTTATCTTTCACCAAACCATATATGATCATATCTCGTTCTCTTAACTGTAGTTCGTCCGTCATTTTAACTGCCCCATTCCCCACTAATAATCTTTCCGTTTCTTCACTTAACAACAACCAATATATACTTACTCCTACCATCATAACCTCACCATTTGCCCTCTTATGGTCTATTTAGTGTGCCAACTCCCGACTCAACAAAATCAGTTTGAGCAAATTGAATTTGGGTCTCTTCAAATCCCTCTCTAACTAGCTCTCCAATTAAATCGTCAGTTTCGCAAACTCCACCAACAAACTGCATTAATCCTTCAATCGACTTCCTCTCTCCAACCCTATCCCATCCTAGTTTCTCAGACTTTCCTGTGTTTTCACCATCCTTAATGATCAAGATTTTTCCATCTCTAGTCACTGGAACCGCCACCACACCTTCAATATGTTTATACATATTAGCCTAGTGGATTATCTTCCAATGAAAAATGAAAAACACCATCAACGCCAACACCTTTCCCACCATCAGACACAGCAGGGAACTCTCTCCCATCTATATATGCCACATATGGACCTCCTACTTCCTTTCGAGTTACCAAAATTGAACCCTGCTCACTTTCCACAAATAGGTTAAAAGGTCGCACCGCCGCATTTATAGTTATGTCTAAATTAAATTCTCTAAGTGCTTCAGCAAAAGTTCTGCCGCTCATACTACCTCCTCCACAAATCGTGGATCATTAATAATTAATTTATGCCAAGGCGAATAAGTCTCAGGGTTTCGCTCCATATCCGCTCTCATTTCTTCTATCTCCATCCACCTAGCATCCTCAGCCTCTGCTGGATTTAATTTCATTCCAACTTGTCCTGAGCTTGTCGAAGGATCCCATTCGCCCACTATCATCGTATCCACCTCGTTCTCGCACCAACCTGGGTTGGTGGGGTCCAACGCCTCGTAGCTAAATCTATACAAAGTCTTCAAGCTATCTGGTCTAATTTCTATTCCCATCTCCTCCTTTAGTCGTGACACCGCTCGCTCGATATAGGTGTCACCAGGACTCAGGTTGGTACAACAAGTATTGCTCCATAAATGTCGAAAAACGGGTTTACCTCCAGATCTCTTCTGCATCAGGATCTCAATCTTCCCATCAACTTTTCGATAAAGTATCACTGACAATGCCCTATGTTTCTTGCCACTCCCCTGATGAGCTATCAAAATATCCTCTGTTCCAATCTCGTTATCGTTTTCGTCCACCAAAACGACTCTTCTCCCTTCATATACGCTGTAGTCTACGTTCTGCATAAAAAGTTAAGTCGCTAAATTAAATAAAATCATTCGGGGACTACGTTTTGTCTCAAAGCAAGCGCTAGGGTTGTGTCTCCTTTTTCGTCTGCAGCAACTGTCGCGATAGTCACATGTGCCTCCGCTCCACAGTTTGGACACACATCCCTTGGGGGGAATATTTTGTGGTCACAGTGTGGACAGACTTTCCCCACCAAAGAATATCTTTGTTTCTTTAATCTCCAATGTCTTGGAATTTCCCATCCACTCATACCCTATTAGTCGCCTACTTACACCAAAACCATTCGCCCAACTTGACAAATATACATTTAAATGTATATTTAAGTGTATATGAACTTCATAACCACTACCCAGCTTAGAACTAATACTACCGTCCTGGTTGATGCACTCATGGCAGGCCACTCTGTCCAGTTGATTCATCGCTCCCAAGTCCTTGGCGTTATCTCTCCTCCAGAAGATAAGCCTGCTCGGCCTTTTGATGGTAAAAAATATCTAGAACTCACCAAAAATCTCAAAACTAACAAAATTTCTGACGCACAAAGAAAGAAGAACTACGACGACTATATCCAAAAAAAATATGGCAAGCATATATCTTGACACCAACATCCTGATCGACCTATTTAGGCGCGATACGGGCAAAATAACAGAACTTACAGACCACAAGCTATACATCTCCCCTCTCTCTTGCCACATCTTATGTTACGCAACAAAAACCAACGTCCCTTCCATGGAAATCGACATACTTCTAAAAAACATAGGTGTCGTAAATTTGTCTAATATCATCCTCCAACGTGCTCTTGTTGGTCCAACCAATGATCTAGAAGACAACATTCAACTTCACTCCGCAACCCAGGGAAAATGTCAATATTTTCTCACACGAGACAAGCTACTACTGAAATTGGGATACTTTGGCGAAACCGCCATCGTCGATCACCTCTAACGCACACGCCAAAAACGCCACACCAATAGGAGTAGTAACCCTTGCCACATCAACAACCCAATGAGCGTGCTCCCCAAAACCAAAGCCATCATCTCTCTTCCCCACGCTCCAAGTGTAAACACGTAGCTCCCCACTCTCCCAACCACAAATAAAACAACTAACCCCAGTACTGGTGACAAGGTAACTGGTAATAATATTCGCTTGGTTAATACAATTCTCCTGATCGACTGATATGGATGAATTGCCAAACCTGCGAGCGTCGTCCCCCAGACATAACTCATCCAAAGAACTAAAACCGACTTCTTCATACTAAAATCCTCCAAATAACCCCAAAATTAGCTCTCTAAAATTTTGCCCATACACTATTCTTAGCCCTAAATACAAAATACCTGCCATAGGCACCATTACCCGCCACGGGTTGACCACGAGCCACTCCCCCATCCCCTTAGCCCAACTAGGCATCAGCTCAGTATCAAGAACTCTTTTCTCTTCTTTAGATTTTTTCTCAATTACTTTCAAAAATTCGGCTTCACTCTGCATAATTGTTATAAGCGAGGCTAAATGCGACTCGCGCCCGATAAAGCAGTGATTCTGTCGCTTTAAAAGTAAGTCTCATTTTCACTGCAATCTCCTTAACAGACAGTGATAATTCGTACCGGTACGACAACACATCTTGGTATGATTGATTAAGGCTTTTGTACGCCCCAAAAAATCTTGCTCGCACCTTAGTCTTATCCCAAACTTTTTCTGGGGTTTCAACTGTCTCCAAGAGCTCTTCAAACAAGGGGTTGGTTTTTTCCACTAGTTCTCGTACATACCGCTTGCGATAAAAATCCGCCACTTCATGTCTCGCGATCGAATAAATCCAAGAAATAACACTACACTCTCCTCGATAAAGAGGCAGAGAATCAAAAACAGACAAAAATGTGTCTTGAAGCAATTCCTCGGCATCTGCCGGGCTCGGCAATTTGGCATTTAAAAACCTCCGCAACATCGGACTATATTTATGGTAAAACCGCGTCGCCGCTCCCTTTTGCCCTGATAATACCTGTTCTACCAGATGATCCATACTTTATTCATTATACTGTATACGCTATACTAACTTCATGGCTGGCTTTAATCTGGGTGAAAAGCTAATTTTCCAAGGTAGTGGTGCTGATTCCACCTACAGCAGTGCGAGCGACTTAATTAACGCCATTCTTCCTAATGTTTATGTTGCCGCCGGACTAGTACTTTTTTTTATGTTTATTCTTGGCGGCTTTAATGTAATTAGCGGTGCAAGCGATGCTCACAAGATGGAGGAGGGTAAAAAAACTATTACTTTTGCTATAATGGGTTTATTAGTTGTCTTCGGGTCGTATTGGATAATTCAAATTATCCAAATCGTCACCGGACTAGAGATTTTATAAAATTATGGCAGGCGTCTTTGGTAGCATCGATAGTCCCATCACCGGCTACGGCAACGTCGACACCGGTCTTCCCAGTTTTGTGAGTAATGTTATTACCGTCATCTTTGCCGCCGCCGGACTTTATGCTTTCTTCAATCTCATGATCGCTGGTTTTACCTACATTACCGCGGGTGGTGACGAGAAAAAAATTCAAGCGGCCATGTACTCAATCAATATGTCTCTCCTTGGTCTAATTATTATGGTGGGCGCTGCCGCAGTCACTGGTGTCGTCTCTTTTCTATTATTCAACAACGCTGGTGCCATCCTAACACCTAGTATTACTGGCCCCGGGAGTCTTTAATAACCTATGATTACCAAAGTCAAAGCCTTAGATTTTCAAACCATCACCACTCCCGGCGGCTATCAACCTGGTGGTGGCATCGATGGTAGTACTAGTGCTGTCGAAAAACTAATCAGTAACACTCTTGTAGTTTTAACTGTTATTGCGGGAATCGCATTTGTTCTCTACTTTCTTTTGGGAGGTCTTAACTGGATTACTGCCGGTGGTGACAAAGGCAAAATTGACAAGGCCAAAGGCATGATGACTGGCGGCGCCATTGGTTTAATTATTATCGTTCTCTCCTACTCCATCACCTGGATCGTGAGTGCCGCCCTCGGTCTTAACATCCTCGAGCCCGGCGTGCTTATTCAAGGACTAACCTTTAATTAAATATGAAACTTAAACAGATCATTTTCCTCCAGCTATGTACCACGTACTATGTACTATCTTCTCGTGCCCCTCTCGCGCGCGCCGCGATCACCAACACTGCAATTCCAGGTGGAGAATCACCCGACAGTGCGCCCCAACAATTCGCAATTACCATGGCCACTCTCTGGCAAACCATTATAATTGTTGGTGGACTAGCCTTCCTTCTCTACTTTCTTTGGGGTGGACTCAACTGGATCCTTGCTGGTGGCGACAAGGGTAAACTTGACGAGAGTAGAGCCAAAATCACCCAGGGATTAATTGGTCTAGCTGTCCTAGCAGCCAGCTACGTCGTAGTTAAGTTTATCGAGTCTGCCATCGGACTTGATTTATTAAATATTATCTGGCCTACCGCAGGGTAGCTTCAAAAACTTTATGGACTTTACAACTTTAAAACTAATCAAAACTGCATCCGCCCAAGGTGGTAGTTTTGCGATCAACGTCGACGATCAGGTTAAGTCTAGGGTAGCAATTAATGAAGATCTAGGAACCTTTGTCTCACGTAGTTTCTCAGCAGTGATCTTGGTTGCAGGTCTAGCCACGTTTATGTATCTCGTCTACGGCGGGATCAACTGGATCACTGCCGGTGGCGACAAAGGCAAGCTCGAGGAGGCCAGGAACAAAATCACTCAGGCAATTGTTGGTCTCGCCATCGTCGCCTCAGCTTGGGCAGTCTATCTGCTCGTCGATTACTTCTTTGGTATTGGGATTACCAAATAACTTAATATTATTGCTATAATCAGAAATACTAGAATTATAACCATGTACCATGTACTATGTACTAAGTACTAATACATAAGGAGATAAATATGTCATTCTCAATCGTTGAAAAAGTTATGGCTGCACCAGCTGCTCCAGATCTCTCAATCGGCAAGCCAGATAACGTCGCAATCACCAATATTGGAACGTTGATCAAAGGTGCCGTCCAAGGCGCTCTCCTCGTCTCTGCGCTCCTCGTCTTTATGTACCTCATCTGGGGTGGTATTCAATGGATCACTAGTGGTGGAGATAAAGGTAAAACCCAAGAAGCGCGCGATCGTATCACCGCTGCACTCGTCGGTCTCGCCGTCGTCGCCTCCGCCTGGGCCGTCATGTTGATCATCCAATACTTCTTTGGTATCTCGATCCTCAACGACAACATCACTCCTCCAACTGCTTACTAAGACTTTTTGTTACAAACAATGCAATAAACCCCGCGTAAGCGGGGTTTTTGTACTATAATTACAAACATGGACTCAGACGCCGCACGCCTCGATCAACTACCAGACTACTTTGGCAATGTTTTATCAGCCATAATCCCTTTAATTGGCATGATTGCTTTTATTATGATCTTAGTCGGTGGCTTCAAAATCCTAACGAGCGGTGGTGATCCCAAGGGATTACAAGGTGGTAAACAAACTATTGGTCTCGCTGTCGGCGGCCTCGCCCTCGCGATTATCTCCTGGCTCATTCTCCTCCTCATCGAAAACCTAACCGGCGCTCCAGTTACTCAATTCAACTTTGGCTTCCAATCATGAGAGTGGTCAAAATTATCTCTGTTCTACTTTCTACTTTCTACTTTCTACTTTCTATTCCCCTCCCCGTCCGCGCCGACGATACCGAAGCGACGGAGCCCTTTGCTCCCTTCTCGGTCGAAGGTAATCCCGACAAAGAATACCACTTTGAACAATTTTTCCCTCTCTATAAATACATTCGACCTCCATTCCTCAAAATCTACGAAAATCGCGACCGTAGTCGAGAATACAATAACTATATGTTATGTGATGGTGGCGATCGTCGTGACTATGTTTGTGCGGTCGATAATCAAAGTGGCGAAGAGGTCGATCCGTGTGAGGGAGGCGAGGTAGACATTTGCATTAGAGATACAGACGATGTCGTCTACACCGCCGAGAGTGGTCCCAATAGTAGTTGTTCTGCCAAACCCGATCCGGAACTTTCCGGAACGACAAAGGGCAAGTGTAGTTATAAGCAACGCCCCAGCATCAGTCGCACTATTAAAGGGACCGATTTCTCCGCCGAAAAACCAATCTATCCCAAATATCAAAGCGAGGATTTAGCCTATGCAAACATCGGAACGAGCAACGCCATATCTTGGGGATCACAATATTTAACCAGCGAGTTTTGTAACGTGGCCTTACGCAAGATCGTAGTGGTTAAACGAGCCAAACAAACCAAAGCTACTCTTAATCAAACTGGAGAGTGGCCTCTCGGTTGGGTTGATTGGGGATATCAAGTTGGCATTGATCATGATCTAAACCCAGACACTCCTACACAAGGAACCAAAACACTCGGCGAGATTGAACAAGAGCTCCCAGATAACATTTCAGTCGGCGCTATAGGATTGATCGAAATGCTCGATGATATGTATATGAACCCCGGCAACTACGATCTCCTAAAAGGTCTTGGCGAAACTCAGGTTGCGATTTGTAAAGAGGTAAGTAAAGAAGCCACTAAAATCACCCCCGATCAATGGTATATCGATCTCATGTCAGCTCCGCTTTACCCACCCTCATTCCGTCAAGGGTTCGTAGGCCCCAGCATCTGTGTTTGGAACGTCTGTTGTCCCAAAAATCCTGATAAGTGTTGGGTCCCTGATTTTATGATCGTGGGTATCCGTCGTGGCCTATACTACGACACCTCAATCTCCCAAGCGTTTAACGGCGCAATCGACGAACTCTTTATGACCTATCCCCTCGATCAAGCCATGAAAATATTTAGAAACCTCGCTGCGGTTAACCCCCTCATCCGGTTTGCAAGCGTCGCCAGTATCAACGGCGTCCCCAGTTTTATTCACCAAAAACTTTATGAAGAACAAAAGGGTGGGTGTTTTGACTATATTCCTTGGTCTAACTGGAAATATTTTCGCCAGTGGATTGATTATCTCGATCCTGACGAAAAACTTGGGCCACAAAAAAACTGCCCCAACTACAAGCTTCAGCCCACGCTCACCAAAGACAAGGGGGCGTCCTATCCCGAACTCAGTCTCTCCTGGCTACTACAACTCGCTTTCATTGGCTGGGGCGAAGGCAACAAAATCGACGAGGTCGAGCAGGTAAAATACCACCTAATTACTATCCCCGAAGCCATGGGACAATCAATCAAAGAAATCAGACAAGGTTTCTACGATTCTCGAGATACTTTAACTGATCTTGAAGCTGTAAAAGACTTTAATGATGATTTAAGTATCACGGTCGATGACGAAGCAGATCTACTATATGGGCGTTCAGGATCCGCTCCTAGCAATACTCGCCGCAACTGGGGCTTTTTGACTTGCGCCGATCCCATGTTCTCTAGCCAGCTCGACACAACAGTCGAAGAGTACGCACTCAGCATGCGTGTGGGCTGTGACGAAGCTGGTCAAAACAGTCTCGATCCAAACGCAGTTTGCGATGGCAAACTCTTTGGGGAGCTCATCGCAGGATCTGAATACGAATCACCAAGTGCAAAAGGTCAATCATACTTTGATACATACATTAAAAATAATCTAACCGAAGAGCTAATGGCTACCTACGCTAGTGCCGAAAAAGAAACAGGTGTGCCCTGCGAGATCCTGGCTGGTATTCACTTCGTCGAAGGCGCTAACAACCCCGATGCCTCTTTAGTATCTGGTCGCAAGCTCGGGACGCCAGAACCAGATGCCGGAGGCAAGGTATTCAAAACATTACTTGATACTGCTACTTATGCTGGAGAACACCTCAAAGGCAAGGTTGGTGGAAATATTGGTAGTGCCGAAGATGCAATCACCGCCCTATCCCGCTACAACGGTGGTGGCAATAGTAACTGTCAGGTCGGATATCCATATCCTATTCCTTATAATGGGTGCCCACGAATATTTGAGGGAGAAGATGATCCTTATCCAACCAGCTACATTAACAGCAAGCATGACAACATGTACTTACTTTACTGTGCCGACCGCACTGCTTGCGCTCCTCAACCTTTCCAACGACCAGGTAGCTTCGCTGTAGCCCTCGCAGTCTATAACAGTATTACCAAGAGTGGTTACACTCCCACAGATCTCCCAGATACGCCATCAGCTGCGACAGACCCACAAACCACTACTACTTCTGAGCAATCGTCATCAGGTCGTCAAGCCGGCTTCTTCCCCACAACTTGCGGTGAGGGTAGTCTCGCCACCGCTCTCGGCTGCCTCCCCTACGAATATCGCGCCTTTATTACGACCCTACTTCGCTTCTTGGTTGGTATTTCTGGCGGTATATCACTCATAGTGATGTTAACAGGTGTTATTCGTCTCATAACAAGTAGTGGTGATTCTAAACAAGTACAATCTGGTCGCGAACTCTTTACCGCTGGCATAGCTGGTCTCTTACTAGTTATTTTCTCAGTATCACTTCTACGCTTGTTTGCAGCTGATATACTCAAACTACCTGGTTTCTAGTATGAATAAAAAATTCTTTATCATCGCTTTCTCGATCTCAATTTTCATCCTAATACTCATACTTATCATCTCCCCACGAAAGACCACCCCGCCTCTCTCTTCTCCCCCACCCGAACCCACGACCACGCAGCTCCGCGCCGAACTAACTAACCTCACAGAGGAAAAAGTAAAAAATGCCATAAACTACCGCAAGCTCGTCCAGGATCGCTTCCCAATCTATCTCAAAGACTTCAAAACCAGCGTTGGCATCACCACGACTATTAACATTTACTCACTCAGTGACGACGATCCCTCCCTCATGCGTCTCGAGATCTACGGTCTAAGTTACCTTCACAAAGATGAACTCGACCCTAAAAAGAACCCCAATATCATCGCCTTTGCCGAGAGCTACGCCCGCGCGCTATCCCTCATTCGTGAGTCTGGTGCCGATCCTACCCAATTCATTTTTAGTTATGGCGACCGAACAGATATACACACCACCGCCACCTACTGGGTAGAACAACTAGACCTTCTTCGCTAACTCGAGTTCTATTTGTACTAACAAGCAAATATTTGGAGTTGACAACTCCAAATATTTGGTTAAAATGGAGTTATGTATTCCAGAAATATCGTTTTACCTCGCGATGAAAGCATCTTCCTACTTGGGCCTCGCGGGGCAGGAAAAACTACTTTAGTGCGTCAGAAATATCCCAATGCTCTATATTTGGATCTTCTAGAGGCTAGGGTTTACAACGAATTAGTAGCCAATCCTAGCAGACTAGATGAGATAATTCCTTTCAACAACAAAAGTCCAGTTATTCTCGACGAAATTCAACGCATCCCCGAATTGCTGCACGAAGTACATCGCCTAATCGAATCACATCACTATCAATTTGTTTTAACTGGTAGTAGTGCACGCAAATTACGAAAAAGTGGTGTTAATCTTCTTGCAGGTCGCGCGCTCACCTATAATCTACTACCCTTAAGCGCAGTCGAACTAGGCAAAGATTTTGACTTTAAAAAGGCAGTAAAATATGGACTGTTACCCACCACTCAAACAACCAAATATCCAAAGAAATATCTCGAGAGCTATGTCAACACCTATCTCACCCAGGAAGTAAAGCAGGAAGGATTAACTCGCAACATTGGTGCTTTTGCAAGATTTCTCGAAACAATAAGCTACTCTCAGGGTTCGCTGATTAACACCTCAGAGATCGCTCGCGAAGCAATGATCGAGCGAAAGGTTGTCGAAAACTACCTTAGTATTCTCGAAGATTTGCTCGTTGCATCTCGTCTCCCAGTCTTTACCCACAAATCAAAAAGAAAACTCGTTTCTCACAACAAATTTTACTTCTTCGATGTTGGAATCTACCAAACTCTTAGGCCGAGTGGCCCACTTAACAGTCCCCATGAAATCGAAGGAATAGCCTGGGAAAGTTTAGTCTGGCAAAACTTAAATGCAATCGTCTCAAATTTGGAGCTTGATTACAACGTATTCTTTTGGCGTACTACTCATGGAGTAGAAGTAGACTTTATTCTATATGGCAACTCAGGTTTAATAGCCATCGAGGTCAAACACTCGGATAAAGTGAGTCTAAAAGATATACGTGGTCTCAAAACTTTTTACTCCGAATATCCATCTGCCAAGTGTTTTGTCTTTTATGGCGGAGAACGGGAAAGAAAAATCGAAAACATTCAGATATTACCCATCAAACAAGCCCTCCAGACACTCCCACAACTACTCAGTTAGTCTGTATACTAAATCTTATGCTACAACAACTCACCAAACGTCTCTTTACCAACAAATTTCTCCTAACCGCCGTTTCTATTTCGATCATTATTCTTTTTTTAGTTTTAATCTTTAGTTCACGCACCCCTAATCCCACGCCAGTTAGCACCCCACAAGAACAATCCTCAAACAATAACCCCTTCTCCGACTTTACCAATCTCACCGAGGAAAAAGTAAATAACGCCATCAGTTACCGCACTCTTATCGCAGATCGCCTCCCGATCAGGATGCGCAATTTCAAAACCTCCGTGGGTATCGATACTAGTATCGACATCACTCTTCACCCGACCGAGCCCTCTCTCACGCGCCTCGACATTACTGGCCTCTCCTATCTCAACAAAGACGAGCTCGATCCCGAGAAAAATCCTAATCTCCAGGCTTTTCAAGAGACCTTTACCAAAGCTCTCCAGCTCCTCCGCGAGTCCGGCATCGAACCCAAACAACTCCTATTTGATTACGGTCAAGCTGATTACGTCCGCGTCACCGCCAACGAATGGGTAGATAAACTTGGCCTACTGCGCTAAAATCGCACTAATCTATGAAAAAATTTCTCCTTCTGGCTTATGTAATACTTACTTTAGCTATACCACAATCCACACATGCATCAATTTCTGATGTATCTGGTAATACACCAAACAATCTTTTTAAATACGAATTTGGTAGTGTTGGCAACTGTGATCTCAGTGAATATGAAACAGATGGTGGTGAGAGTGACTACAAACCAGGGCGCCAACCCATTACTCTTATCGCTACCCCAGTTCTTATGATTGGTGGATTACAAGATGCGAGCGGTAAAAATTGTAATACTGCAGCACTCCTACCACAGTCGGGAAAAATGGTGGCTTCTCTGTTTCAAAACGGGATCACTAGTCAACAATATCTAGCTGACATTGCCAACAATATTGGTCTCCCCACTCTGGCTCCACGCGCCTACGCTCAAGGTACTGGGTATGCCGCCATGGGACCGTTTCTCGAATTCTGGAAAGGTTTTCGCAACGTCGCCTACGCACTTTATATCGTAATGTTTGTGGTGGTAGGTATCATGATCATGCTCAGAACCAAAATTAATGCTCAGACTGTCATCACTATCCAAGCCGCACTCCCCAACCTCCTAATCACTCTCCTTCTTATCACTTTTAGCTATGCCATAGTCGGCTTTATGATCGACATCATGTATTTTCTGATCTATTTCCTGGTTTATCTACTCAGCACTATTGGTATTATTGGAACTCCCGTCGACGCAATTAGTCGTCTCTTGGGTGGATCAGCGTGGAGTGTAATCTTTTCTGGCCGTAATAGTGTCATCTGGGCAGTCGCCGCTGCCTCTGACAGGCTCCTCTCAGGTGTTGGTGATGGCCTAACTGGATTTATTGGCAAAGGGGTCGCCATCTTCTCCCCCTCCGCCCTTATCGCCGCAGTCTGGCTCGGAGTCACAATGATTAAGCTGCTCTTTGTCTTAGTCAAAGCTTATGTAATGTTAATTATCCAGACAGTAACCGCTCCGATCCAAATCCTCATGAACGCCATGCCTGGTAGCAAAGCCTTCTCCGAATGGCTCAAAAAAACTGCTAGCTATCTCCTCCCCTTCCCAGTAGTCGCCGCTATGTTTATTTTTGCCGCCATACTTGTCGGTGATCCCTCCAAATCCACGCTCTGGAACACCGGCGCTTTTGGTGTCGATGGTAATCCATTTGGTATCGATAGTAGTAGTTCTTTCTATGCTCAAACAGGAGACGATGGCGCGATGTGGCTCCCACCCTTCACCCTTACTGGTACTGATCTCCAAGCCAACGATCTAATGGGACTAATCGGATTCTTTATCTTTACCATGACCCCCGCCGCTGCCAAGATGGCGATGGACTGGCTCCAGGTCAAAGAATCTCCATACACCAGCGAGATCGGCGCTGGCTTAGGTGGAGCCATGGCACTAGGTAAGACAGCCTATGGCTGGAAGACAAGCCTAGAACACCAACGCGAAGCAACAAGACAGCTCGATTACCAAAAACAAATGGCGGCAGGAATAAAAGATCTTGCTAGTAAAAAATAGTCTTCTCACAATTTAACCTTTAGAAAACTATTAGTGACCACCGTGTCCTGCAAAAACTTTCATGGTAGTTTCCCATGATTTTTCACTATTTTCAAAAAGCCACTCCCAGAATAAGTGGGGTGGTAATTGGAATATCTCTATCGCGATATAGTTTGTAAGTTTCTTAAAGGTCACTACATCCCATAAATGCTTTCCGTTATTCAGAACATTCCAGTACCACGCAATCTTGTTATCCCAATGAAGTCGTGGTAAAGATTCCTTAAAGTATTCCAATTTTGCTTCTTTTCGCTTTTCTCGATATTCATGGTCGTCTCTATATAGATTAGCCGCCCTCGCATTGCGCATTAATACCTTCATTAACATTTCCCCCTCATACACTTTATGCTCTAGTCCACGATATGCCGCCGTACTATGAGTGGGAATGTCTTTGTCAAGCGGGTTATGTGGAACTTTCGTCATTTCTGGTAATGGGAACTCGCCCTTATTTGCCCCGACATAATCTTTATTACTAAATGCCACCGACCCCCCATTATATTTAATAACATCTAATGCCTCTCCAACCTCCCGCTCCTTAAGTATTTCATACGCTATCTCTAGATTAGCGTCACGCGCCTCACCAATTTCGTCCCCTACAATACTCGCCACAATTGACAATATCTTCATTAAGTTCTCAGGCTCGGGGTTATTGGCGTATTCAATAACCGCTTTCATGTCCTCGCCCTGATAGTTGAATCTATATTTCTTGGCATCATCTCCCCGCTTAGCCTTAAGCGCAGTCGTTAAGAAGAATCCGTCATTAAATCGTTTAGCAAAAAACTTAAATTTATCGCGACCACTAGCTTTGGAATTTAAGAAATTAACAAGCTGTTTGTCGTGGGAATAATGTAATTTAGCCCATTCCCAAGATATTGCCTCAAAGAAGTTATCATCTTTTTCAGTAGCCTCAAAGCCCAATAGTATATCTATAGTCTCAGTATTGTTTCGTCGGGGGTTATACTTATCCGATTGCAAGTGAGAAATCGCTTTAAAATAGGGATTCTTCTCACTATATGTAAACTCGTCATCGTTATACAATGCTTTTTTAAATACTTTTGCAAACTTCTCCGAAAACTTATCTAGTTGGACGCTGGTAAACTTATCGCTATTGTTGTCGTAAAACGCTCGACGTGACCCAGCTCCGCCCTCTGTTGTGTCTCTAGTACCTATAAAATGTGCTGCACTCTCGCCCTTGTTTGCGGCATGGAACGAGGGAAGTCCCATCCGAGCTAAACCAAAAAGCGCCTCTGGCACTCGTACTGGTGTGTACTTCCACAAAAACCAAACTAACAATCTTGGATCACGTTTCATATAATACTCTGGAATGCCTTGTGGTAAATCAAACTTGTTGTTATCAAACGATGCGTTACCCACTATCTCGCCAAGTCGTCCTGTACCAATCCAGTAAAGATATACCCTGTTTATATAATCTCCGTAGTTGTCAACGATTTGACCTACTAGGTTTTCCTCTCCACCAGCTTTCTTTGCCAACCGATTATATTCGTCTATTCCATATTTATTAATCAGGGCTCGTCGAGTAAGGACTCTTCGATCAGACTTCATTGATTCTTTTTCTGTTTTCCGCGCGGCGACAGTTCCCCAGGATCTATCTATATCTAATGGCATTCCCACCGCTTCTTTATCCTCATCTGCCACATTCTGAGCCATTGTCCCCTCAAAATCGTGCATGTTTAACTCTAGCGAAACTAAGACCTCTTTACCTTCTTTGTCTTTAATCAATACCGTTTCATTCCGCTTCATCTCTTCAAATAAACGGTACTCTGGTCCTTGTCTCGACCAAAAATCCATTACTTTCCCATACAATTCTTCATCCACGTAGCCATTGCGCCACGCAAAAGATAACTGCTGTAATATCATGTGGTTAGTGACCGTATCTTTTAGGGTAGTATCTAGTCCTCTCAAAGCTAAGAGGGTGAGGTATTTCGTCGCCCGATTATCGTAATACATCATGTTTCGATCAACTGACTCACTAACCAAAACCCTGGCCCCCTGTAAAAGTTCCTGAAATATTACATCCTCAAGTATTTTTTTAGCCTCTAGTGGTAAATTCGTATTTACAAACGCATCTTTCGACCCGTTCAATATTGCCTCTATGTCGGGAATTGCCTCTCCCAACTTACCAACATCAAGACCTGCTTCGCGCCATTTCTTTTTTATTGCCTCATTAAGCTCTGGCAAATATTTTGCATAATCGACATTGCGATATCGCTCAGCGCCGCCACCAATCGAGTATCCGCTAGCCCGCATCTCTAAAGTATCTTTTAGGTTCCGATAAAAGTCTAGGATCTGCTCCTCACTCATCCTACTAGCCATCTCGTCATTTAAAACGTTGTTGTCGATTAACCAGTTCACCATGTCTTCTACTCGTTCAAGCTCTGGTATTTCCTGCTTCTTCACGCGCTTCTTAACTTCCTGTCTATCTTCATCTGTAAGTTTCCTAGAACTTTCCCTAGTTTCCTCTACGATATTCTGATCCCAAGATTCCTGTATCCGCCTTGAAACTTCATATAGTTCCGCAAAATTTTCCGTGTCAGCTTTTTCTTCCATTAGATCCATAAATGCGAATAGCTCCAGATAATCTTTTTGTGTCTTTTTTTTGAATAGATCTTTAACCTTCTTTTCGTCTCCAGCAATTTCGACAAAATCATTAACTATCTTCATTCCTCGACCGATGACAATATTGTCACGTTTTAAATCTTGTCTCTCTCTCCACCCCAACTTAGCAATATTTCTGCGCTGATTTTTCTCTGCGTATTTGTCATAAAGATTTTTAGTTTCTTTAAGGATATCTTCCTTGTTCTCTTTTGACATTGGCTCATTTAGTCCTTTTTCGATTGAATTCTTGGTATTCACCATCGAAGAGTGTATAGCGCTCTCAATTGCACGAATTTGATCACCCCCACTCTTCTCTTTTAACCTCCCAAGTTCCTTTGCGGTATCAGCCCAAATTGTGCTTATACCTTCACGATTAATGTCTTTCTTGTCCTTAGTTACAAAAGAAATCAGTTTTTCGGCGTCAGTCTCTTGTCCTTTACTAGGTTTTTCACTTTTGGCATTTTTCTTTTTGCTAGTTTTTTTCTTGCCCACCAAGTTCTCATCCTGCAATTGCAGTAGTTTTGCAAGGTTGTCTCGAGCCATATCTCTCTCATCTTTTTTACCCTCAACCTGCTTAACAATTAATCCAAGCAAATCCTTCTGCTCCTGGTTATCAATCTCTCCCGACACCCTTTTAACAATCATCTTCATCGCCTCGTCACTAATTTTTTGGCCACTCTCAAGAGTTACCTTTAACTGTTCTACACTTCTTCTCGCAAATACTACCAACAACAATTCCTCGATCGAAACCTTGCTTTCAACGGCATTCGGGCTCTTTTTTTCCGCCTCTTTTTTATTCTTCTTGTTGCTTTCTTGCTCACCACTGTTCATTCTTCCAATTCTACCACACCACACCAGATGCAATGTTACAATTAGCCTATGGCTCGTCGACTCATCACCTACCAACAATCCACTTTTTATAAAAACAACCGAGGGTTGTCAGAAGGCGCCAATCGCCAATTCATCCAAGAATGGCTCCTAGAGCAGCTCTCCTCCCAGGCAGAAATAGTCGGTGGTAGCCGCGGTGTATCTCTCCCAGTCGATAATGGGCAAGAACCCGAATACATTAGCATTACCGAAGCAAAACAGCTCGTCCTCGACTACTTAATCTACGTCAAGGGCATTAACAAAGAGGATCAAGAAAAGCTGGGTAGAATTAAGAGTGAAGAAGAGTTTGCTCGTAGTGCCTCTCTCATTTTTGCCAAAGAAGTCCAAGATCCCAACAAACTCTTAACTGCCGCGCGTATCGAAAACATCGCTGCTCTCCGTGCCAAAAAACTCGACGTGGCGATCGTCAAAACATCCTCCTACGACCCCGGCAAGCAGTACGACCTCTATACAAAAATGTATTTTGAGGCCCTCAAATATGCAAATACTGGTGTCGTTCCCCAAAAATTAATTAGAGATATTCTCCCCCCAGGTAGAACCAGTATTAGCGAAGCCGCCCTCCGCGCCCAGTTTGCCCGCATCATAACCGCCAACTTAAGCGACCTCCATGCCGCCGGGAGTACTGGTGGGAGTGATCAAGTTAAAGATTTTGCTGTAGCTTCCAAACTAACTGATCTCATTAAACAGTCCTACCCCGAAAGTTCCGACCTCCTCACCTACGTCAAAGAAGAAAAGACTAGTCGTCAAACCAGAGAACTTGTTAACAATATAGTCAAAGAGTTTGGTGGTAATGAGTTTGTCGAAACCTACGAAACGCGTCGCCTCGAGGCGGCTCGCTCGCTCTCCTCTCAGCTCTTAAACGAAACAGAGCTAAAGTCTCGCCTCTCCTCCGCGCTCCCTAACCTAAATGAAACGGATCGAACGCGTCTTGTTACCACTCTCCTCAAAACTACCACTAGTAGTGCTACCGAAAAACGCAGTTTTGATGAATTAATGACTCTTACTGGCCAGCAGTTAAGTATTTCACCCTCTATTCTCACCGACCTAGGCAGCAGTATCAAAAATCAAGGGTTTGACGTCTCACTCGAGTACATCCAAAATCAAAAAGTCGAAACTCTTAACAACTATCGTCTTACGCGCCGCGAATGGAGTCTAGTTCAAAAAGGTATTAATCCCACTCTCTTTCTCCGCGATGAACATCAATATCTCAAAACCGAAGCGAGGCTTAGTACCAAAAAGGATCAGCTCCTCCTCGCCTACAACACAAAAAATAATACAAAATTTGACAACCTCTACGATGCCTACCAGGCAGAAAGTAATAAGCCTGGCAAAAACATCGATGTTGATTTTATTATTAATGCCCGACATCTTAATGCTGACCTTAGTTATTATACTAGCCTAACTCCCATTGAACGTCGCGAAATCTCCCGTGCACACTGGGGTCGCCGCGTACTTGATGCTAGATCTCGCCTTTATGAAGCTCAAACCAAAATTCTTGACTCCTGGATCGATTTTGAAGAAACCATCACAGGCAAAAAACTTCTCCACAGAGCTTTTGATAAATGGGACGAAATCGCCGAACACGTCACAATTCCTGGTACCAAAATCCCCCTCTTTCGCATTGCCCCCTGGATCCAAGATCGCTTAGACGAATGGAAAAAAGTCACCACGACTAGGTGGCTAGCAGAAGGAGCAGGCAAGTATAAAGGGTGGAAAGTTGTCCTAGAGCCTGCCAGACCAGTCATCAACTGGGGTCTCAAATATTTTGAGCTAGGCGGACACACAGTTGGTGGAGCCACTACGGCTTTTGCCAGTAGGCAGTGGGGTAAAGCCATTAAGTGGAGTCTTGCTAAGGTCGGACTATCAGATGTTGGTAAATACGTAGGGATCCAAGCAGGCCGCGCCACTACCCGCTTTTTAATCAAAATTGGGGGTAAGGCTTTAGCCAAAACTGGGGCTAAGCTGATTGGTGCCATCGCCTCATCTGGTACTATTATCGGCACAGTACTCTTTGTGGGTAGTCTTGCCCTGGACTTAATCTCTGCGGGTTGGAGTTTTCTCAAAAAATTCTTTAAAGATGGCAGGTTTCGAGAAACTGTTGTGGGTTGGGGACTCGCAATATCTGCCTTCCTTGCAACCCTTAATATTGGGAGATTGTTTGCTGGCATATTTACGGGCCTGGGAATATTTCTCGGTGGAGTTTTTACATTGACTCTAGGGTCGCTTATGCTCGCTCTCATAATTATTGGGGTAATGAGTTTTGTAAATATTACTAACCTTTCTGATCTAGATGTTACTACTCGTCTCGACGTCAACCTCAGTCTCGACTCCGGCGCAGGTCAATTTATAGGTAGTCTCCTCTGTGATAGTGGCGAAGGTGGGGGCAAAAATAACTCACGCATCCAGACTGCCGCCTGTATCGTTGAGATACTAAGCAAGTGTGGCATTAACCCTCTCACCTCCAGCAACGCAAACGGCAATAGTTGGCAGTGCGTCCTCGCCAGCACTCTCGCTCAAAGCGCTATTGCTGTCTTAAAAGAGTCGGCCACCAATTACACCTACCTCCAATGTGTAGGTTTTGTCCGCGCGATCGACGTCGCCAATGGTGGTGCTGGTTCTGGTTTTGGCGACGCCAAAACTCTGCTTGCGAGCCCACCCACCGGCTACAAGCCCGTCCTCGGCATCGGTAGTTGTAGTCCAGGAGATTTCTTTGTCGATACGACTACTGGTGGTTATGGCCACGTCGGCGTGTTTATTGACAATGGCGGCGCCACTATCCGCTGTGCCGACGCTAATGGTGGTGGTAACGGGGTTGTCCGCGGACCCGATGGTTGTACCTGGCTTAGTAGTCGGGTTGCTGGTTGTCTTAAAAAAATCTAAACTAACCCTATGTTCCATTTCTTAACCAAAAAACCCTTTCTCATTGCTCTCGCTATTATCTCTCTCGGCTTATTAATCTTCTCGTTCTTTATCACTCCACCCACGCCCCTCCCCACCCTTCTCGCCACCATCCCTTCTGATTACGCCACCAAAGTCAGTTATCTCGAGCCTATTCAGCTTAAATTTGCTACCGCCGTCGACCCCAATCTCTTGTCAGTTACCTCTATCCCCGAAGAATCTTGGGACATTACCTCTGCTCCCAACAACATTGTTAAGCTCCAGTCAAAAAAATACCTGTTCGTAAATACTGAATATACGCTTAATATTTTCTACAACAATCAACCCCTCAAAACTCTCACTTTTACCACTATTCCTCAACAGAGCGAGCCCCGCGCCAATCAAGAAGTAGTCGACGAGATCAAGCGTGATTATCCTTTGGCCAACAAAATCCCATATGAGGCGCCTGGCTTTACCATTCTCTACAAAAGTCCAAAGCACCTCGAAATTACCCTCAAAGTTGGAGTAGAAGAACGCGGTGAAATAATAAACGCCGTCCGCGACTGGGTCAAAGAAAATGGTCTCGACCCCGACAGCCACACCTACACCTTCTCCAACTAAAATCCCATACACTAGGTACTTTTTACTTGGTACTTTATACTATATTCATGAACCAGCACCCTGTCCCTCAAAACGTCACCCAGTACCAGTTCCGCCTCGTGGGCGACATGACTCTCAAACAGTTTCTCGAACTAGCCGCCGGCCTACTCCTCGCCGTCCTTTTCTATAGTAGTAATCTCCTTTTTATTTTTAAAGCTCCCTTGATTCTCCTTTCAGTTTTCTTTGGTATCGCCCTCGCATTTTTCCCCATCGAAGACAGGCCCCTTGACCAATGGATCATTAACTTTGTAAATGCGATCTACAAACCCACGCGCTTTACCTGGAAAAAAACCAACAAGGTTCCGAGTATTTTTACTTTTACTGCCCATCCCATCGCCGCAACTAACACTATCACCAAAACGATCAAGGCACCTACTCAAAAAGTCTCTCTCGCCACCGACTCCGATCTCAGTGATGCAGAAAACTCTCAAGTAAAATCGCTTAATACTCTTTTTTCAAATGCCCCAGCGCCCATAACCTCAACTACCGACCCTAAACCTCAAACCGACATCGTTTTTGACAAGCCGGCGATCACTGTCCGCAAATTAAAGGCCGCCGAAAAAACAGTTCCACCTCCAGTCAGTCCTCCCAAGCCAATCGTCGTTCCTAAGGTTCAACCGACTACCGTGGTAGACTCAAAATCAAGAGTCGAAAAACCCCAAGAGGCTACAGTTCCCAACAACCTCATCTTTTCTGCATCCCCCAAACCAGTTGCGGTCGCCCCACAGTCAGCCGCAAATACCAAACTAAAATCCATCAACCTCCCCGTCCCACCCCGTAGTCCCAACCTAATAGTTGGGATCACCACTAGTAAAGATGGCAAGCTTATCGAGGGCGCGATTGTTCAAGTACTAGATGGAACCGGCGTACCCGCCCGAGCCATGAAAACCAATGCTCTCGGTCAATTTGCGACCAGCACGCCCCTCTCCCCCGGCACGTACCGGATTGAGGTTGAAGCGGATGGACACACCTTTCCCGCCCAACAACTCATAGTCCAAAACCAAATTATCCAACCATTTGAAATTCAGGCAAACTCCTAGTTTGTTAACTTAACAAAGGGGTGAAGCGCAATTTCACAAAGAAAAATTTAGCGCAGGGCGGGCAGCCCGAGCTCGAGGTCGCTGAGTCACCAGACTCAGATAGACCGCTTTTTCTGGTGGAATGCGCCGAACCCTAACTGTTATACTAATATCATGTCCGACTCTATTATTGTCGCAACCACCCAAGACCACCTCGAAGTAGAAACCATTCAAGACGATGTTGTTGTGCTTCGTGGTGGCCTAATCAGTGTTGTTATCCAAACTTCCGCGATCAACTTTGGCCTCCTCTCTGAGGAAGAGCAAGACGCTACCATCTATGCTTATGCCGGTCTATTAAACTCTCTTAGTTTCCCCGTTCAAATCGTAATCAAGTCTGAAAAAAAGGATATTAGTAGTTACCTCGAACTCCTCGTTGCCCAGGAGAAAAAACTAAAAGACGAAACCATGAAAACACGCATGAGTCAGTACCGGAATTTTATAGAGACCACCATCCAGGAGCAAAACGTCCTCGATAAAAAGTTTTATATTATCGTTTCCTACCAAATGGTTACCTTGTCAGGCAAAGTCGAAATAACAGAAGAGTTGTTAAGTCGTGCCAAGGCAGATCTCGAACCTAAACGAGACCATATTATTAAACAGCTAACCCGTATTGGTCTCACCGCCCAACAGCTAAACAGCCAAAACCTCATGAAGCTCTTTCATGGTTACTATAACAGCACGGTTAAGGGACAAAAATTCACTACCGCCGCCGACTATGAAACGCCAGTTGTCGCCCCCAATATCGCCAAGTAAGTTTTTGTAAAATGGTGCAGGCGCAATTTCACAAAGAAAAATTTAGCGCAGGGCGGGTAGACCGATTCGCGTGGTCGCTCCGCCACCAGGCGGAGATAGACCGCTTTTTCTGGTGGAATGCGCCGAACCAAAAACAAAAACCCCTTAACTTGCGTTATACTAATTCCATATGAACTTGCCCTTTCCTTTTGCTGGCAAAAACAAAAAAACCGAAGAGCAGGGTCCCGCGGTCTCTCCCCCCATTCAAATCCTTGCAACTGGTACCACCAATGTAAAAGACATTATTGCTCCTGAGGCGATCGAGGTCGACTGGTCTGACGTCAAAATCAACGACACGTACTACCGCACTCTATTCGTCGCCGGCTACCCCCGCTTTGTTAACGCCAACTGGCTCTCACCCTTAATCAATTTTCCCCACTCTCTTAGTATTTCAATGTTTATTTATCCCGTCGACGGCAAGGGGGTCATCGAGGACTTGCGGCGCAAAATCGCCGAAATGGAAGCTGAGCTCCAGGGAGATATTCAGCGTGGCAAGATTATTAATATTGATACCCAGGTCAAACTAGAGGATGCTCGGAGTCTACAAGAGCAGCTTGCCAAAGGCGCCGAACGTTTTTTTCAGTTTGGTCTCTATATAACCATTCGTGATGACAAAAGAGACGTGCTCGACAAAGTCACCAACCACATCAAATCCACCTTGGGTGCTCTCCTAATCGTCGCCAAAACCGCTACCCTTCAAATCGAAGACGGTTTTAAAACCACTCTCCCCATGGGTAAAGATTTCTTAAAAATCAATCGCAACATGGACACTACTAGCCTCGCCACTACCTTCCCCTTTACTAGTAGTGAGCTAACCGCCAACGAAGGTATTATGTATGGCATCAACGAACATAATGATAGTCTCGTTGTCTTTGATCGCTTTAGTCTGGAGAACGCTAACATGGTAGTTTTTGCCAAGTCGGGCTCCGGTAAAAGTTATATGGTCAAACTAGAAATTCTTCGCTCTCTCCTCTTCGAAACCGAGGTTATTATTATCGATCCCGAAGACGAATATCGCAAAATGGCCCAGACCGTTAACGGCACCTACATCGACTTTAGTTTTACCTCCCCCAACCGTATTAACCCCTTCGAGCTTCCCCAGCTCGCCGAACCCGACGAAAACGAACTCGCCATGAAAATCATCTCCCTTCACTCCCTCCTCAAAATCATGCTGGGCGACGTCACCGCCCAAGAAGAAGCGCTTTTGGATCGAGCGCTCGTTATGACATATCAGATGAAGGGCATCAATCGAGACCCAACAACGCACAAGAACGAGCCACCCCTCATGGAAGATCTCTACAAAGCGCTAGTTGGTATGGAAGAGGCCGTGGCTCGCGGTCTCGCCGACCGCCTCGAGAAGTATGTTAAGGGTAGTTTCCAAGGGATTTTCTCTCAAAAGAGCAATGTCGATTTTGGCAAACAACTAACCGTTTTTGGCATCAAAAACCTTCAGGATGAACTCAGACCCACTGCCATTTTTATTATTCTTGACTATATCTGGACCAAAGTAAAAAGAGACCTCAAGCGACGCCTCTTGGTGGTTGATGAGGCCTGGTATCTTATGAAAAACGAAGACTCCGCCACCTTTCTCTATGGTATCGCCAAACGTGCACGTAAATATTTCTTAGGCCTCACTACCATCACCCAAGACGTTGAAGATTTCTTAAAAGATGATCATGGCAAGGCTATCGTTAGTAACGCCAGCATTCAGGTTTTAATGAAACAAAGCACCAGTGCCATCGAAAAACTAGCCAATGTTTTCTATCTCTCCCAAGGAGAACGACATCTACTCCTCACTGCCGAAGTCGGTGAATCACTCTTTTTCGCCGGCCAAAATCACGTTGCCATGCGCGTCGTGGCCTCCCCCGAGGAGCATGCTCTAATTACCACTGATCCTAGGGAGGCTCTCCGCAAAAAAGAAGAGGCAGAGGCCCAACAGTTTAAACAAGCTCAGGCGGCCCTTTCTCAAAAAATAAACACTGTGCCAGCACAACCAGCACAAGCCGCACCTCCCACTAAAACCGAGCCTATCAGTCAATCGCCTAAAACAACTCAAAACTCCTAGGCGTTAATCGGCATTACCACGTAGAAAGCATTATCCCTGCCATTTTCGCTCTCCGCGATCATTCCTGGAGCCAGCTTTCCGCCAAGCCCAACCCACACCGACTCATTGTCCAGAAGAGTTAAATAATCGATAACATACTTTGCGTTAAATACCACTTCCAAGGGCTCTTCCCCTTCAGCTTTTACCATAACCTCAACTAATCCTTCCCCACTTCCACTCGAACTAGATGAAATCATAAGTCTTCCACCCTCCACCCGCCAGCGCATCATGTTTGAGTTGTCTCTGGCAAAAACAAGTGCTGTCTTAACCGCTGAAAGCAGCTCTTCTCTTGGGACAACCATTCTAGTCACAAACTCTTTTGGTAATATTTTGTTGTAATCAGGGAAATTTCCTTCAATTATCTGTGAACTAAGCTGTGTTTGCTCTCCCACAAATAAAACTTGCTTCGATTCAGGAAGATATCCGATCTTAATAACTCCCTCTCTAAGAATCTTTCCGCATTCAAATAGTGCTCGTGCAGGGACTAGCAAAGACTGCGCCTTGATGGTGGCACCCTTAATTCCAATTGTGGAAACCGCTAGTCGAAACCCATCAGTTGCAACCACCCGCAAGCTCTCTGAGACCTCCATTAGCACTCCGGTAAGCACAGGGCGTAGTGACTCCTTCGCGCTCGCGAAACCAACGTTTGAAACCCCTTTCATAAGCTCAGATGCCGACACTCCAATTAGCGATTCTTTCATTTCGGGGAGGGTTGGAAACTCTGAAGCATCTACTGTCGCAATTTTGCCGGTGAAGCCTTTAGATTTAATAATCAGATTTTGCTCTTTTAGCTCAATCGACAACTTTCCAGGTGCGAGTGTGGTTAGTAGTTCGCTAAAGGTTTTTGCTGGTACCGCAACCACTCCCCGTGCATCTACTTTCGCAGACACAATGTGCCTTACCCCAATTTCTAAATCTGTCGCTGATAGAACAAGTTCTGTTGCCAGTGCCTCAATTTTTACCGCCGACAAAACTGGCAACTGTGTCCTGCTTGAAACTGCACGCGACACAACTAAAAGCCCTTTAAGCAATTCTTCTTGGAGAATTTCTATTTTCATAACACCTCTCTTTTCTTATACATACTACCAAATACTAAATGCTTAATACATAGTTATAGTGTTGTTAGGGTCTGTGGATATGTGGATAGAAGTCTGGCGGAAGCGGTGGAAAACAACCCGGAAAAGCTTGGGGATAAACTCCATTTAATTGTTGATAACATACTTATCCTCATTTTTACTCAAGTTTTCCTCATTTTTTCCCGCACTTTTCCTCATACTTATCCACAAAGAATGTGGATAACTTAAAGCTCATGTCGAATATCTGCAAGAGTTTTCGAGAGCCGCGGGTTGCTTTTTAACTCTTCCTTAATTTTTTCAACAGCATGAATCACCGTCGTGTGGTCTCTCCCTCCAAACAACTCTCCTATTTGTACATAAGGCAGCGACAGCTCTTCGTATAGTAGGTACATCGCTGTATGCCTCGCTGCCGTGAGCGGGGCTTTGCGGCTACTCCCCGTTAATTCGGCAACCTTATAGCTAAAATACTGCGCCGTTTTGTTAATCACTGCCTGGGGTCTTACCCTATGGTTTCGCCGCTCTGAGGCTGCCCCAAAGTGTTCCCTGATTAAGTCGGGGTCAATCGGCCTCTTTTCAGAATGTGCTTTAGCTAAGATTGCCTGTAGTGTTCCCTCTAATTCTCGGATATTTCCCACGGCCTTTTCTGCCAGTAGCGAAATTAGGTCAGGTGAGACTTCGAGACCTAAAGCCATACATTTCTGGGTCAGTATTGCCATTCTTGTCTCAAAGTCCGGCGCCTGCACATCTACCATGAGCCCTCCCATAAAGCGAGAGGATAGTCTCTCCTCTAGTCTAGAAATTTCCTGCGGGGGCCTGTCTGAGGTAAGGATGATTTGTCTCTGAGACATATAAAGTTCATTAAACGTGTGAAAAAACTCTTCCTGAATATATTCCTTGCCCGCAATGAATTGGATATCATCGATTAATAATAGGTTAGGTGCCCGATATTTTTTCTTAAAAGCCGCCGTTCTCTTGTTTTGCAGGCTCGCGATTAAGTCGCTCCCAAAAGTCTCAGCCGAGATATACATAATGTCCCAGTCTGGATGGTCCGTATAAACCGCGTGGCCAATCGCGTGCATCAGGTGAGTCTTACCGAGTCCTACTCCTCCATAGATAAAGAGTGGGTTATACCTTGTCCCCGGACTTTTAGCTACACCCTGCGCCGCCGCATATGCAAAGTTGTTGGATGAGCCAACGATATAGGTATCAAAAGTTAGGCGCGGGTTTAGGTTGTGTGACCCACTCCCCAAAATAGTTGCTGGCTTAGGTATGGATTGAAATAGTGGTAGTCCCCCACCCATCTCCAAGCTAGTCTCTTTTCCAATTTCGTATTCAATGGTGCAGTTTTGCCCCACCACGCGTTCAATTGCTCTAATTACATGTTTCCCATACTTTTCTTCCATCATTTGTACGTGATACCTGGTCGGGCACATTATGGTTGCCACCACTCCCCCCTCAGTCTCCGTAAGCGATATTAGCGAGAGTGGCTTGATATATCCAGCAAAATAAGTCTTAGATAGGGACAGCTCTAGATCTGTTAAGACTGCTTTCCACACTGTCGTAGCATCCATATGTCTTACAAACTTTCAACGCTCACTCTATATAATCAGGCAGAATAACTATTATTATCCACATTTTTTCCACAATTTAAAATATACCAAAAGTGTATCCCTCCGTGACAAATCCCCTCTCGTTCGTTATAATAGCGAAATCATGAAAAGAACCTATCAACCTAAAAAGAAAAAACGCGTCAGGGTTCACGGCTTCCGTGCTCGTATGGCCACCCACAAGGGGAGGCTCGTCCTCTCTCGTCGCCGCGCCGCTGGTCGTAAGAGCCTAACTGTATAATCATAATTAATGATTCGCAGACAAGATAAGTTTCCCCTCCGTACCGAGTTTTTGCGCTTTCGCGCAAGAAGCAAAAAAATCGTGACCCCACTATGCACCATGTACTATGTACCACGTACCTCGCGAGCCAGCCGACTCGCGGTAGTAGTCCCCAAAAAAGTGAACAAGCTCGCAACCACCCGCAATTATCTTAAGCGTCTGGCTTATGATTCTCTCTGGTCTCAAATTAAAGATCAAAAAGTGGATGTAGTAGTGGTATTTAAGCCACTTCCACTCAAAAAATCCACCGCCACCAAACAACAAATCATTTCCGAACTCAGCTCTGCACTTTCCGATATTACTAACCCTAAATACTAAATACTAAATACATGTACTCCCTCTATCGTCG
The DNA here is from genome assembly GCA_003576945.1 of Candidatus Microgenomates bacterium. GTDB lineage: Bacteria > Patescibacteriota > Microgenomatia > UBA1400 > UBA12108 > GWF. The sequence continues at coordinate 50,382 of QEVC01000001.1, read as the reverse complement.
CCTCTCCCCCTACCTCAAAGCCGTCGCCGACAATCTAGGATTATCACGTGGCACTTGTCGCTACGTTCCTACGTGCTCGTTGTATGCTAAGCAAGCGTTACGAAAGCATGGTTTGATCAAGGGCGCTTGGTTATCTGCGCTTAGACTGTTAAAATGTCACCCATGGAGCAAGGGTGGCTATGATCCCATCCCCTAACCGATTTACTGATTAACGGCTATACGGATTTACACAAAGTATGTATCAAACACTGATTTATCAACCCATCTTAAATACCCTTACGTGGTTGTATTCAGTCATGGGCGACAATCTTGGTTTTGCCATCATTGTCTTAACCCTACTTGTTCGCTCAATTTTAATCCCCTTTACTCTTCCGCAAATGAAATCAGCCAAAAAAATGGCAGCTCTCAAGCCAGAGCTAGACGCGCTAAAGCGAAAGCATGGTAGCGACAGCAAACTTCTCCAACAAAAAACACTTGAGCTTTATCAAAAAAATAAAATTAATCCCGCTGCCGGCTGTCTCCCTTTCATTGCCCAGTTTGTTGTACTAATCGCCCTCTATCAAGTATTTATGAATACACTTGGTGGCAATGGAATGGGCGAGATAAACTCACTTTTCCTCTGGTGGGATCTCAAGGTCAAAGACTCAACCTATGTCCTGCCCGTACTTGCCGGTGTTCTTCAGTTAATTACTTCGGTTGCCCTCCTTCCTGCAATCGAGAACGAGCCAAGCAAAAGAGATGGCACCAAAGAACAAAAAGAAGATGTTGCCGAGATGGCCCAGACTATGCAGCAGCAAATGGTTTTTATGATGCCCATTATGACTATAATTTTCTCACTCCAATTCCCCTCTGGGTTAGCCCTCTACTGGGTTATCACGACCGCCTTTTCCCTCGTTCAACAATTAATTGTCTCTGGTCCTGGCGGCCTCGCTCTTTACTGGGCCAAAATTAGTAAAATGTTTAATAAATCATAAGGAAAAATATGCAACATCAAGACCTAGTTAATCAATTTTTTAGCTACTTTGGTCTCACTGGCGATCAGATTCACATTACTGAAGATCAAGATATTCTCACAGTCACTCTCGACGTTCCAGCCACTGAGTCTGGACGTTTTATTGGTCGCTACGCGCAGACACTCGACTCCCTCCAACTCATTCTTTCTCTCATGATTAATAACGGCAAAACCACCCACCTTCATGTTTCTGTTGATGTTGGTGGCTATCGCGCCGAGCGACAAGGTGTTTTAGAAAGCATGGCTGAGCGTCTAAGCACCGCGGTCTTAGAAACCAACACTCCTCACGCCTTCCCCCCACTCAGCTCCACCGATCGCCGCGCCATCCACCTCCTCTTCCAAGATCATGATAGTCTTACCACCTATTCTGAGGGCACTGGGATCGACCGTCGTCTTATCTTGGCTCCCAAGAGCTAGACGCATCCTACTGTTTCTCATCTTTCTCCTCTCCTCCACTCAGCTTGGGTTTCACTTTTGGCCCAGCTCGTCTCTTGTTTACGGGATTAGGGTCGACTACCTCGCCCCCACTCTTTACTTGCTGGACATCCTAATTCTATTTTATTTAGCCATCCTTCCTAAGACTGTATTGTCCCATTTTAGGGTCGAAGGAATTACTCTAATTTTGCTCACCAACCTCATCTTTTCCACCAATCCTATGACCACTCTCACCTGGTCTCTTCATTTATTACTCTATTTCCTATTTGTTCAATCACTCTCTATCAAGCACTTGATCTCGCTCAAGCTCCCTCTTCTCATTGCCACCACATTTCAACTTATCCTCTCCATTGCCCAATTAGCACGAGGTCACGCACTGCAAGGACCGCTCTACTACCTAGGGGAACGAATGGTTGCTGTGGGGCAGCCAGGGGTCGCCCTTGCGACGTTTATGGACCAAGTCATATTGAGAGCCTATGGTACCTTTAGTCACCCCAACATCCTCGCTGGTTGGCTAGTGATCAGTCTCCTTATCATTATGCGACTCAAACCATCAACTATGTACTATGTACTATTTACTATCGCAACTACTCTTGGCATCTTCCTCACCCAGAGCCACTCTTCTGCTCTCGCTCTTTTTGGTCTTATCATCCCGCTCTATTTTCTCAAATACCTTCGCCTGAGACTTCTATATTTTGCAGCACTATTTACCCTGGCAATCAGCTATTTTTCCTTTTTTCTTCCGCCGCGCGCCGATTTATCCATTGGGGAGCGCCTCTCTCTCCAGACCCTCTCTCTCGACGTAATCAAAAACTACCCAGTTTTTGGAACCGGTGCTAGTGCCAGCATTTCGACCTATCCTATGCTCTCTCCTTCCCACCGCCTCCTCCAGCCCGACCATAATAGTTTTACCCTCTTTCTCTCCTGGTTTGGAGCTGTTGGTGTCTTGGTTGTAGTATTCTTTGTTTCACGGCTTTACGGCTTTACGGCTTTACTGATATACATAATTCCAGTTCTTCCCCTCTTCCTTCTCGACCACTATCTCCTCACTTCACCCCAGGGACTACTAATCCTCTTAATCTACCTTAAAGTAGTAAACTACTCTCATGTTAAAAGCCGTCGCCAGTAACACGCTCGCCCAACTCGTCGCCAAGTTTTTTGGTGCCGGCCTAACCCTACTTACAACCTATTACACCATTCGCCTCGCAGGGCTCGAGCTCTACGGTGATCTCACCAAAGTTGTTGTTTTAGTTGCCCTCGGCTTTACCTCCATTGACTTTGGCCTTAACGCTGACGCGCTTCGTAGATCGCGCAACAAAGAAGAACTACAGACGAGGCTTGGCAGCGTCCTCATTACTCGTTTGTTTCTAGCTGGTGTGGCAATCATTCTTTTAAACCTTCTTATTTTTACCTTACCAGGTGGCTATAGCCATGAGGTTAAGTCTATTTTTTGGTTCGGCAGTTTGGCTATTTTTTTCCAAGGAATTTTTACTTCTGGCAATGTATATTTCCAGTTTAATCTGGAATATTGGCGCTCCACTCTTTCTACAGTTGCCGGCGCTTTTACTACCACCGTCCTAACCCTCTATTCTCTTTGGCATTCCCCCACCCTACTATCCTTAGTTGCAGCGACCACCATCGGCTATTTCATTAGTGCCACGACCACCCTTTTGCTCCTACCAAAAATCCCCAAGCCTCGCGTTCATTTTCGAGATATTTATTTAACGCTAAAGAGTTCCGCCATTCTCGGTGCCATCCTTATTGCAAGTGTGCTTAGTAGCAAGCTAGACACCATTCTCCTGGGAGTTTATCGGCCTAGCAGCGAGGTTGGTGAGTATGGTTTTGCCTACCGCATCTTTGACGTTATCTTGGTCTTGCCAGTCTTCGTCATGAACTCTCTCTATCCTCTCATGTTAAGAAATAAAAAGAACCTACTCAACACCACCCTCTTCTCCCTGGGTACACTCGGCACAATTGCTGGATCAGCTACTTATATCCTTGCTCCGCTAATCCTCCTAATTAAGCCCGGCCTAACCATCTCGCTCGAGTCATTGCGTCTCCTCTCTCTGTCTCTTCCCCTCTTTTATTTAACCGCCCCTCTCATGTGGCACCTCATTGCCAAAAATCGCGAGCGACAAGTCTTAATAACCTTTCTCCTTTCCACCATCCTCAATCTAAGCCTTAATCTAGCCCTCATTCCATACTACGGCGCTTCTGCCGCCGCCATTGTCACCGGCCTTACCGAACTATTTATTTTCCTCTCACTCCTGTACTATTCACTTAGGGTAAAATCAGTTCTCTGACTTAATAACTAGGAACTAGGTACTTTATGACTAAGCTCCTTCTCCAGTGTGATGGTGGTTCGCGTGGCAACCCAGGGCCTGCCGCCTATGGTTATGTCGTCTACGATCTTACCTCTGGTGCGGCAATTGTTCTGGAAAAATGCGGTAATTATCTCGGTAATACCACCAATAATCAGGCGGAGTACGAAGGCCTTCTCGCCGGCCTAACTTGGATCTACAATCATCACCCAGATGCCACTGTTGAAATCAAGATGGATTCGCTCCTTATTGTTAATCAAATTAAAGGTTTGTATAAGGTCAAAAGTCCAGATTTATTCCCCAAGTACCAGGCTGTTAGAGTAGTAATTGCCAAGTTGCCATCTGTCACAATCTCCCACACGTATCGCGAGGGCAATTCTTTGGCAGACAGCCTTGTTAACCAAGCACTAGATAGTCGTTAAAAAAAATCCACCTCCAAGCCACTCAATCTAACCCTTCCTTAACTCAGCGCGCTTGGGCATCCAAAAACTATAAGATATCAAATTTTCAATAGTCTATAAAAACAAGAAAGTATCTATCCAGAGATTAAGAACGTGCAAAAAAAGTAAGAACAAAAAAGGAGTAAAGCACTAGGCCAGACATTGGCAAGCAAAAACGAACAAAAAAACGTACGAACAGTACTAGTCGTGTATCATCATAAAACTATGGGGCCAAAAAGACTTTAATTAATTGGGATTTGTTATTTGGGATTTAGGATTTAAAATGAATATATGTCTGCCCCAAGATTTGCGGTTGAAGCCGTGCATGGTAATATTGGCGTTCTCACAAGCAGCGATGTCTTTGCAGCCAAAATTAAGCTGGCAGCTGAGCAAAACAATCTTGAGTTAGTCACGTATTTACCAGATGAACTACTCCAGTCTAATTTAGGTAAAATTTCTACTCACGATAGCTGGCTTATTTTTTTGAATCATGAACTAGCAACTTTCTTTATTGGGCCGGGCAGGGGAGTGTGGAGTGCACTTACTACCTATCCTCACCCCCACCTATACTTAGTTGAGCGATCCTGGGCCCAGCTACCCCTCGAACTCCCAATCCGCTCGACCCATATCCTCCTGGGGGAGTATCTGGGCCTAGATGGACAAGGTTCCCCGACTCTCGAACGACTATCCGGCGCTCTACTTGAAGGCAATCATTGTAGTCTGGGGGAGGGGGGACTCACCAATCTACACTTGATGAGCGAAGACTATGTAACCAGTGCCCTCATGCGCATTCTTGTCAGTCAAACCGAAGCTCCTAGGCTTAATTTGGGCAACGTTGATGGAGTTTCCTTGGCGAGCCTCTTACAGATTTGCGGAGAGGTTGGTAAACGCTCGCTAAAGTTAGATTATCAAGATAATGGCATCACGAGTCCGGTCCCATCCAGTTTCTATCGCTCGACCCATGCTTTATTTGAAAATTTACCAAAAGAGAGCACTCTTGACTTGTTCTTAAACCACCTAAATACTCTAGGCAAGGTGCAGCAAGACAAAACAGAATCCCAGGCAACCCCCCTTAAACTCCCAAGCAAGCCATTGTCTGAAAACCCACCCACTCCTGTCACTCGACTTCCCAAGCTAGTGCGGGAGGACCCGCCAAAGGCACATCCCACCAAAACCTACAACTTTACTAATCTCGAGTTTGTGCCACGCGAAACGAAGCGTAAAAAGATTAAATTAAAACTTCCTAATTTTCTCAAAAACAAGACACTCAAAATCGCAGGGAGGGGATTCTTATTTGGCTTTATTTTTTATCTTGGTTCACTCGCCCTCTCCTTCGGCATCACTTGGGTGACGGTAAACAATTACAAACACCAAATACTTAGCGGTACCCTCGAAAATCTCTCTTCTAACCAAATCGCCAAACTCGCCGCAAGCTATCTCTATACCAACGCGGTTGCCCTCGGAGCCGATGAGCCAGCCCTCCTCTTTGATGCTTACCAACAAGCATTAATTGTTAGCGACACCACTTCTAGTCTCGCCCGCTCTGCCAAAGATATTTCGTCTCACGTTCTCACTGGCGCCGAAATTAATCTAGCCGGGACTCTCACTAGCGCTCGTCTGGATGTCGAGAACCTCTACCAACAACTCTCACTCTTGGACGGCACTCTCCCTTCAACCACCCCCAAACTCCTCACTAAAGTAGAAGGGGACTACCAAGAGCTAAAAAACCTTCTGCCCACTCTCAAAAAGAATACTCTTCTAGGTAAAGGGGTCTTTAGTATTTTACCCGACTTGATTGGCCTAAATGATCGAGCCAAGTATCTCGTCCTCTTCCAAAACAATATGGAACTCCGGGCTACTGGTGGGTTTATTGGCAGTTATGGCATCCTTTCATTTGAAAAGGGCAAGTTATATGACTTTCAGGTCTATGACGTCTATACCGCCGACGGTGCTCTAAAGGGTCACGTTGAGCCACCCGTCCCAATCAAAAATATTCTTGGCGAAGCCAACTGGTATCTGCGTGACAGCAACTTTGATCCCGATTTTCCGACCAGCGCAAGGCGCGCCGAGTGGTTCCTGAAAAAATCGATGAATCAAGATGTTATCGGAACGATCAGTATTAACCTCGAGACCTTAAAACTACTACTCAACTCAGTTGGACCCCTTGAGCTTAGCGACTACAACGAAACCATTACGGAGGGCAACCTCGCCGAGCGTGCCCAATTCCACGCTGAAGTTAACTTCTTCCCGGGCAGTACGGCCAAAAAAGAATTTTTAAGTAGCGTCGCCGACGCCCTTTTTGCAAAGCTAAAAACCGCCGACGCCAAGTCTCTCTTAAGCGTCAGTAGCGCTCTACTTGCCTCCCTCGAAAGCAGCGACACTCAACTTAGCGTCACCAACGCGAGCTCTGAGCGCATCCTCCAAACCCTTGGCTGGAATGGGGCAGTGGAAAGTAAGCCGTGCCCTACCACTCCTTGTTACGATGACTATCTCTATAGTGTCGATAGCAACTTTGGCGTTAACAAAGCCAACTTTTACATAACCAAGGAGATGAGTCTCGATGTTAGTCTGAGTAAAGATGGTTTTCCCACCCACACTCTCCAAACCACGTGGAAAAACGCCGCAACCAGCAACGCTTGGCCTGCCGGCTCCTACAAAAACTATGCAAGACTATATTTACCTCCCTCATCAAGTATTCAGCAGGTCAAGATCGGCGAGAGTGTTCTTAGTAACACCGAATATACCGTAGCCGAGGAACATGGGCGTCGCGTGCTCTCCTATCTCATAACCGTCCCCATCAACAACTTAACCACGAGTACTGTGGTCTATACCAACAACACCAAACTTGTCTCAGGCTCTCTCTACACACTTTATTTCCAAAGGCAATCTGGCTCACGCCCTAGCGACAAAATCAGCGTAAGCTACAATCTTCCTCTCTACCTCAAGCCTTTCAAACTCTCTCCAGAGCCCAGTCTACTCGAAGCACAAAAACTCAGTTTTGACTTCTTAAATGACACCGATCATCGCCTCTCCATTCAATTTTAGAGGTTCTCTCCGAGCAATCTGCTATAATATCCAAGATTCAATAGAACAAAAATTAGTCAAAACAAGGAGTTAAGTATGTCTAACTACTCAGTCAAAGCAAGTAAAAGAACCGCACTAGGTCGAAAAGTTCGCGCGCTCCGCAAAACCGGCGTTGTACCCGCCAATATTTTTGGAAAAAAAATTAAATCTCTCGCCATTCAAGTCGAGGCCAAATCTCTCAAAGACGTTCTCAAAAAAGCTGGTGAAACCAACTTAATTGACGTTGTTGTTGAGGGGGAGAAGACCCACCCCGTTTTGGTCGCTGGCCACTCTCAAGACCCAATTGATGGTTCCTTACTCCACGTCGACTTCCACGAAGTTGATCTAAACGTCAAGACTACTGCCATGGTACCTCTTAAGGCTACCGGCGAATCCGAGGCAGTCAAAGCCGGGAACGTCCTAGTTCTCCAACGCAATGAAATCGAAGTAGAGGCACTACCTGCCGATCTACCCAACGAAATCGAAGTCGACATTACAACCTTAACCGAAGTAGGTAGTACCATTCATGCCAAAGATCTCAAACTCGATCGCTCCAAGGTTACTCTCATGGTTGAGGATGAAGAAGTAATCGCAACCATCCAAGAACCTGCCAAAGAAGAGGAAGTAGCCCCTGCCGCTCCTGCGGAAGGCGAGGCTGCAGCCGCTCCTGCTGAGGCAGGTACTACATCAAAAGCTGAAGAATCCAAAGAGTAATTTACTCGCCAAAGAAACTATTGTTGGGGTCTAGTTCTCTTGCTAACTCAAGGTATTGTTCTGACTGCTCTGTCTTGCCAATTTGGCCATATAGACCAGCAAGCATTAGGTATATATCTCTATGACCTGGATATTTAGCCAACAACCCTTCATATTTTTCGATCTCGCGCTCTACCACTCGTTCTGGATAAATCCTATCCTCAAGTTCACTTTCTACTCCTAAAACAGAATCCCCCTCCTTTATCGTCATCCTTTCCCACAAATCCTGTGCTATTACATAATCTCCTACCTTGGCTGCGCGCAGAGCAGCCTCTCTGAGCCCTTGTGTGCCCACCAAGCTCGCTCTAGTACCATATGCCGACGTAGCAATAACTAATACAATAATCCCCAATCCTAGCCACGGCAGAGCAGGGGAGAGTCTCTCAATTATTTTCCACGTGTAATTTTCTAAACTATGCCAAAAACCACGACCCTCTTTCATTAGTCGAGTATATCAGGGATATAATTAACAAATAACCAAAACTAACTGGAAAAAGAACACGCACACCTTTCTCATAACCTCAGTCTTTTTGTCCAGCTACTACTCGAACTACTCTCCGGCGCCCTCTCAGCTCTTCTGTCTGACTCTATGAAAGGAAATGGCCGTAGCGAGGAGGAGTATCAAAAAGTCGAAGCCGACACCTTCTTTTGGTGTACCATCGGTATGGCAATTAATAGTGTCTTGGGGGGTTATCTATATACACTTCACCCACAGCTTCCATACTCCTTAACCACCGTTGTCGCGCTCGGCCCATTTATTGGTTATCTTATGGAGCAGGGGAGTGTGGCTACCACCTTCGGACTCTCTGCCGTCGTAGAGGTCTTACTCGTGCTCCCCTCAGCCATTTATCTTTCATATCAAATAAACAAGGTTAATTAGGATATAATTCCCCCATGTGGTTTTTATATACACTAATATCAATCTTTTTAATGGCCCTGGTTTTGTATACCGACGAGCACTTAGCCACCTCAAATAAACTACCGCCAGGAGGGAATATTCACACCAAAGTTGGAAGCGTGTTGTTAATATCAACTCTAATGAGTTTTGTGGGTGCTGCGTTAATTGGTTTTACTACTGCAGATATCCACCTAACACAATTTCCACTAATGCTTGCAATTACATCCGCAGTTCCAATGGTCATAATGTATGGATCATATTTCTACCTCCTACAGCTTTATCCAGTTCATCAAGTCGGTCCCATTTTCCAAATTAGCTCTGTCTGGTTAATCTTATTTGAATTATTAGATGGCGGAACCATAAGTAGTACCGGTTTAATTGCCATCATTTTACTCATGTATGGTGCATATATATTGGACGCAGGAACATTTAAATGGAAGGTTCCTACTAAATTACTACTAATTGGCATACCCGTGACATCAACTGCGGCAATTCCACTATATATGGCGAGAGTTGCTGCCAGGTATGGTTCTGCTACAGCCTTTTCCTTTTACCAACTACTCGCGATAGGATTTATCGGCATACTAATCTTAATATTTGCAACCAAATATAGAGAAGGATTCTTATATCGTATTAAACATCAGGGAAAGAAGTTTCTTGGATTAAGCCTATTTAATGAAGCATTTGCAGAAGGTAGTTTTTGGCTAGGAAATATTGCCGTTGCTCTGGCCCCGGTAGGCGCATACGTGTCAGCAATGAACGGGGTACAGAGTCTTTTTGTAATGATGTTACTGTTAATGTTTCCAATAGGGGATAGATCAAAAACCACCAAGTCTCAGTGGATTGCAATATTACTTATCTCAGTTGGCGCAATAATGTTGGGATAGCCTTATCATAAATTTGTCAGAACAGCTCGTCAAACAAAAAGGTGAACAATCAGGGGGTGGAGCAAGCAACTATATCCGCAGCCTCATCGACGCAGCCCGCACAACATAGATCAGTCCCAGCGCACCCATTAGTCCCATTCCCAACATCCACGCAAACTGGTTGGGGCTTGTTTGATCCATATAGCGCCCAATCAAATTGGCAAAGAGCGCATATGGCAACATTACAAGAAGGTTGAGGGTCGAGAGGGTGGTGGCTCTATTCTTAGATGATATTTCCCTATTTATTATGACGCTCCGACTATTGCGAAAAGTAGTCGCGGAGGCAATGCGCATAATTATGAGCAAGGTCCCGATCCACACTCCGACATATTTTGCCATTACAAAACTAATAATAAGGATCCCAGTCGCTAACCAAATTAGCCTCATCTCTCCAATTATTTTTCTTAGCGCGGGATAGTAATGCGAGGCAATAGCCGAGATGATGTAGCCGGCTCCAAACACCCATCCCACTATTTCTGGTTTTAGGCCATACTCTCTTGCCTGCGAGATCCCCAGGATATCCGAGGCAATATAGTACCCAACCCCAATAGTGACAAAGATAATAGTTAAATAACGTCTTTTTTCATTTGCCAGTAGCTCGCCAAACCCCACCAGGTTTTGTTTAATCCCATCTACTAGACTGTATTGATATGAGTCAAACCTAGGCTCTTTAAGTAGTAATGAGAGGAGTGCCGCCATCACCATAAATACAGCTTGAGCAAAGTAGGGCAATCTCGGGTCTAATGTATACAAATATCCTCCTATAACGGTGCTGATAAAAAGCCCTACCCATGTCGCCGCCTCCATTCGACTTACCCAGTGATCAAACTCATCCTCTTTTTCAATTTCTTTTAGTGTGTCATAAACGAGCGCTTCCATACTACCAGAGTATAGGGCGTTCACCATTCCATTAACCAGAGTCCAGATTAAAAACCACAAATATGACGTAGAAGTTGCCACTCCCACCATTGCAATTGCAAATAGAACATAAGAGGCAAAAACAGCCCATTTTCGCCCCACCACATCAGCAAAGACACCAGTCGGAACTTCTAGTATTATCGAGAATATTGCTCCCATCGCCATGATCGCCGCGATCTCGGCAAAGCTTAAATATTGTATATAAAAGAACATCCAGATCGCGCTAGGGAAAAACAGCATACTAGCAAATGCTAAAGGTGCCGCAATCCTTAAGTTGAGATTAGTTCGTATTTTTGGCATGTAACAGTCTGTAGCTAAAGTAGGGCACAGTTAATATTGTAATAATCCCGAGCATACTATAAATCAGCCTAGTATCTCCCCAGTGTTTCATTACTACCCCAGAAACCAAGACGCCAACCGCATAAATCAGACCTATCGCCATCGATAGTGTTGAGATCGCTGTTGCTCGATACTTAGAGGAATAAGCAGCATTTGTATATTTCCCAAGTAAAATCCACCTTGCCGTCGAGCTCATCATCGCCATCCCGACAAATGGCACTCCCCAGTATCCATCTAGCCACCACCCCGGTAGTAGCGCCACGCTCATGAGTATCGGAAAAAAGATAATGGTTCGGCGGAAATTAAAGATTTTCTCGTTGGTCAAGACTTTATAAAGCAATATGATATTAACCAGTCTTAATCCTGCTGCAATCACTCCCCGTTGCTCCGCGGCAAAGCCAAGATCGATCAACATCGAATCGTTAAAATAGGTCGCACACATCCACGAGATTCCACCTACAGCTATGTAGTAGAGCGAGATGTCTCGGTGATCTTTTGTTTTAAACGCTTCAATTACTCCCCATTTGATCTGTCTTAAATAGTTTCTTAGTCCAAACTTCTCACTATCAATTGTTGGTTCGATAAACCAGATTGAGATACCAGCCGAAATAAATAATAATAATCCAGTCGCAATAAAGGGGAGCCGTTCCCAGTAGTTGCCCATAAAACCACCAAGCGCCGTTGAAACCATGAGTCCAATTTGAAACCTTATTCCTTGGGCCGACATAATCTTTTTATATTCGCTTTCACGCTTGTCCTGCTTGAGACTGTCATACACTATGGCCTCTAGCGATCCAGACCTTAATGCCTCAGCAGTTCCAGACAAAACCGAAAGTAATGCAAATTGAGGTAGGGTGGTTGCAAATGCCATCCCCAAATACTGTAGAGCATCAATAATGTGTCCTAGGATGACTGTCTTTTTCCTCCCTATTAAGTCTGCGAGCGCTCCGGTTGGCAGTTCGAGTATTAACTGAGTCACAAATCCCACGGCTAGATATATCGAAATACCAGCTACTCCGATTCTCTCGTTTAATACTGCTATCCAGACAGGTATGATAAAAACAAGACTTCTCCAAAACTCTGTCCAGTAAAATATCTTGATGTTTCGTGGGGCAATCTGCTTCGTGGTCATGAGGGTTATTCTAGTCTAGTCAACTTGTTCTGTCTTCATATTTCCTGGTAGTTTCTTAAATGTGTACTCTTTAAACCCAACTATACTCGGACATCCCTGTGCGTACCTCACCAACTTGTTGCTGGTATCGAACACAAAAGCCGAATAGGTATACACACGAGCCTCATCTGGGGTAGTACAGATTGCTCGCTTCTTGTCGCTATTCTTCCGGTCCGAGAGCAACCTCTCGCAGTCTTCAAGACTATTAACGTTGTCAACCAGCTCCTTGGCGCGCTCCTCGTGCGTTTTACTCCACTCCTCAAACTCCGAGTCATTATCAAAATTAATATTGCGATCGGCCAAACTGCAAAAGTGATTCGCCTTTACTGCTTCATCAACTATCTCTTCTACATAATACTCCCTGGCTGTCGCCTCTATTCCATAGCACTTATCCGGGTCAGCGACAAACATATTCCCACCAATTTTTGGGTTAAAAGATTTAATTATCTCCACTGCCTCTGTAGCAGTTCCCGCATTCAGTATTAGCCTGATATATGGCTTGCGGATATACGATATTTGGTCCTCGCTCGTCCTCACAAAAGTCGAGATAAACGCTACGCCCGCCTCATTTATCCCTCCATAGTACCCATCCTCGTAAGGGATAGGGTTCTGGATAATTAACTTGCGGTACTTATCAGTAGGGGAATCAAAGAGTTTGATCTCGTCCTCATATCGCATCCACGATACAGGGTCACGAGTCTTCATGAGAAACCATGTATTTTTTACTCTCTTTACAGCTTGGGTACACATATTACTTCCTCCTTAGTTGTTCGGACTATACTCCCCTGCTATACTTAGTGTCAAAAGTGACGATCACTGTCGTCAATAAATAACAGTAGGGGAGGTGCGAGTATGGATTATCAGAAAAGAACTATCGATGTCCTAAAAAACTTTGGACTATCCGACAACGAAGCACTTGTTTATCAAAAAGCCGTGGAGTTAGGTGAAACTTCGCCATTCAAAATTTCCAAAGCGACCGGGATCGCTCGGACTACCGTCTATGCTGTCTTGACCGATCTGTCCTTGAAGGGATTAGTCGAATTAGAGAGTGCCACTGGACTGATGAAGCAACAGACCAAGGTAATAGCCAAAAACCCCAGCATCCTCAGAGAGATCATTCACTCCAAACAAAAATCACTGAGTACTCAAGAGGTTGATATTGTCGAGATCTTGCCCTGGCTCAAAAAAGAATATCTCAAAGACACCACCGATTCTGATTTTCAGTTTTTTCCAGGTATGGAAGGGGCTAACTATGTCATGTTTGATTACGATGGAGTCGATCAGGACTCTTATATTTTCGATTACCAAGTCCCGATGGATGCGACTGGCGGCAAAGAAATGAACAAAGGTGTTGATCGGGGCATAAAAAAGCGTGTGGGTGGGGTGGGGATTGAGTACAATCTAACCCCAATGACCGACTGGACCAAACATGTCCTAAGCTACCAGGTCGAGCGCAATCCTCATTATCTAGACCGCGCCCAGTTTCGCTACCCTCCTTTTGAGCTACAAAACTTTAATGTCATGGTGCGACTCAAAGGCAATCGTACCTGGATAGTCTCAGTCAAAGACAAAGAAGTCTGGGGGATCAAAATAAGAAGCAGTAATCTCACCACCTCTCTCATCTGTCTCCACCAAGCTCTCTGGAAGATATCCTCGCCCATTACCAAAGACATGATTGAGTCTTGGATGCCCAACCCCTATCTTCAAGCCGAAAAATCTAACTCTTAAAATCCAACTCTAGTTCCGGCATCTCAAAAGTCATTACGCCCTTTGAAACGTTATCTTTTCGCCAAAACGTAAAAGTTCTTGCCTGACCATCTGTAGATCCAAACATCACTCTCATTGTGTCGACTTTATCTTTGTATGGCTTTCCAAGCAGTAAGCCCCAGACAAAAGTATTGTTTCCTTGTGCCCACCGTGAAGGTATTTCCATTGTTCTCGATTGTGGTTTATGCTTACCACTTAGTTCGCTCATCACCTCTCTCATAATGTCATCGTCAAGATTCGCAGCCATTTGTTTCATCAATCCCACCGTAGCATCATCTACAGACATTCTTGTTGCCGACAAAGTCTGTACTAAATCACCTAAATGTCTTACCACGCTCCCATGATCGTCATATTGGTGTTTATTAGCAAAACTAGCGATTTTTCTCAAATTCCCTGACTTAGTCCACGCCTCAACCAACGCTCCTAACGAAAGCTCCGTTGGCATCTCTCTTGGAGAGTGTTCTTTCGGCTCTGCCATCTCAACTCGTGTTTCTACCGATCGTTTGCTCATCCTATAACATATTTTACAGAGAGAGAGAGAGAGAATTGTCAAGTGAAATCTTCAGGACCTGGTCCTGTAGGCACCCATGAGTCCAAGTCAGTTGCGCGATAATTGCGCGATTATGGTATAATCAACTCATGTTTGATCCAAAATACCAGATTACAGACCAGATGTTAGCCTGGCTATCAGATATCGCCGAAATTCACGCTAAAATCGCGCATGCCAAGCTTCTCCCCGTGCGAGAGACCATGTTGCGTCGTCGGGCAATTATCAAAATGACGCACAGTAGTACTAGTATTGAAGGCAACACACTGTCCGAAGATGATGTTGAAAAAGTCGCCGCCAAGCAGCCATTATTAGTACCAAATCAAGATCGACTCGAAGTCGAAAACTATCTCAAAGCGCTCGAAACAGTTAACCAGTTCGCTACCAAGCCTAGTATAACTTTGTCACATCTCCTTTCACTCCATCGTCATACCATGCAGGGGTTATTGCCCTCGGCAAAAACTGGTGTACTTCGTAAGGGTCCCGTCTACATAGTCAACACTCGTCCCGGCAGACCAGATGAAATAGTTTATACTCCTCCCTCTGCAACTCAGGTGCCAACTCTTATTAAAAATTTGTTTTCTTGGCACAATTCTGCCAGCAATGTTCATCCTGTTATCCGTGCTGGTATTTTACACTTCCAGTTTGAGTCTATTCACCCTTTTCCTGATGGCAATGGCCGCGTTGGTCGCCTCCTAACCCTACTATCCCTATACCAGTCCGGGTGGGATTTCCGTCGGGGCTTAGTACTGGAGGAGTACTACAACCTCAATCGATCCGTCTATTACCAAGCACTAAAAGAGGGTAGGGGCGACTTAACCTCTTGGCTTACCTACTTTATCCAAGGTTTTTGGGTCGAAACACTAGAGCTTCAAGAATCAGTAAACTTACTCCTCGCTGGCACTGGCTCTCTCCGTGATCGTAAGCTAGATACTTCTGATCTCAAAATTATCGATTTTGTTTTGACACTTGGTAAAGTGACTAGTAGTGACGTGAGCGATATTCTCTCAGTTCCGCTTCGCACCGCGCAGTCGCGGCTGTCGCGCCTTGTAAAATATCAAATTTTACGCCGCCTCGGATCAGGTCGCGCTACATATTATCGTCTCGCCAAAGTAAGATAAACCTATGATCGAAGAACAAGTTGATGTGATAGATGAGCGAGGCAATACTATCCGCACGCTCTCAAAATCTGCCGCTCACCGTGATGGCCTCCTTCACAAAACCGTGATCGCCGAGCTCATTAATAGTCGGGGAGAATTTTGTTTTGTCCGCCAATCCAGCAGTAAACAAGACGCGGGCCAGTTTGTTTCTCCTGTTGGTGGTCATGTTAGCTCTGGTGAAACAGATGAGGAAGCCTTAATCCGCGAGTGTCAGGAAGAGTGTGGCCTCACTCCAATAGATTACAAACTCATCGGAACTACCATTTACAATCGCGAGGTCATCGGTCGAAAAGAAAACCATTTCTTTGTTGTTTATGAAATCTATACCGACGACTCTCCGATCCTCAACCACGAATCAGTCGAATTTAAATGGTTTTCGGTAGACGAAATCAAGCAAACTCTCAAATCCAACCCGAAAACATTTGGCGCCGCCTTGCACCACGTCTCGAAAAACTTATTCCCTGAAATTTATAAACTTATTTAATTTCCGGCCAGCTCGCGTTAATTAACTGTTCTTCTGTCCTCTCAGGAAACTCACTCCAGATCGCCTCGGTCACAAACGGCATGAATGGGTGAAGTAATTTCACTCCTTGCATTAGTAGGTGTCTTAATACGGATAGGGATGTTTTTTTGTTATCTCGATCTTTGATTTGTTCTATGTATACAGCGGCCACCTCGTCCCACATGAAGTGATATATCGTCTCTGCTGCCTCAGCAAAACGGAATTTTGCGAGTAGTTCATCGGTTTTTTTGATGGTTGTATTCAACTTGTTGATGAAATCTAAATCTAGCTCTGATAAGTCGTCCATTCCAGGTTTATACCACTCGACTTTTACTTCTTCCTTTTCCACCATCATGTGATAAAAACGAGTCATATTCCACAATTTGTTTGCAAAGTTACGGTAGCTGACGATCTTATCTTTTGGAAACGCAAAATCTTTTCCGTTAGCTGTTCCTGAGATCAGCCCCATCCGCAAGGCATCCACCCCATATTGATCCATATACTCATCTGGGTTAATTACGTTGCCTAAGCTTTTGCTCATTTTCCGCCCGTCGAGTGCTCGGACTAGTCCATGGAGGTAGACATACTCAAAGGGTGGCTTGCCCGTGAGGTAGATCCCAAACATAATCATGCGCGATACCCAGAAACGGATAATTTCCCACCCAGTTTCCAAGACCGATGTCGGATAAAACTTAGCAAAGTCATCGCTATCAGGATATTTCAAAGTGACTAGCGGCCAATGGCCCGAGGAGAACCAGGTATCAAACGTATCGGTTTCCTGTAGGTACCCTTCCCCCGGAGACTCTGCACTTACTACTGCTTCACATCCGGCTGGAGCAATCAGAGTTTGCAGCCCATCCCTAATATCCTCAAATGTATACGACTTAAGCAACTCGCCCACCGTCCCGCTTACTACCTTTTTTTCTTTATTCAAAAATGTTATTTGTATCTTCTGATTTTCTGACACTCCGACATTCTGACTCTCCGAGTTTTCTGGTTGTCTGACCATGTACCACACCGGTATTCTGATCCCCCACACCACTTGCCTGCTAATTGGCCAGTCGTGCATTTCTTCCATCCACTTGGTATATGTGATCTCTCTCCACTTAGGATAGATCTTTACTGCTCCACTAGTCACCGCCGCAAGCGCCGGTTTCTTGAGTGATTCAACTTTTACAAACCAGTTGGGGAGTACCATTGGCTCGATTTCATGTCCGCCCTTGTAACACACCGAAACGCTCTGGTTATATTTCTCATCCACCTTCTCAATTACCCCCATCTCTTTTAGTTCTCCAATCACATCGTCTCTTGCCGTAAACACCGTCTTTCCCGCCCAGCGGCCCGCAGCTTGAGTCATCCTTCCATCCATCCCAATCCCCACAATGAAGGGGAGTCCATGCTTTTTACCCACCTCATAGTCATTCTTATCATGTGCCGGCGTTAGTTTAACAAAACCAGTTCCAAACTTAGGATCTACAAATTCATCTCCAATTATTTCCATCACTTTGCCTGTTAGCGGGTTAATCACTTTTGTCCCAATGTAGCTCGCCCTCTTCTTGTCCTTCGGGTTAACTGCGATATGCGTATCGAGCATAATTGTCTCGGGTCTTGTTGTGGCGACTGTGATGTATTTATCACTTTCACCTTGGATTAAATACTTGACGTAGTAAAGCTTGCCAACCCTCTCTTCGTGTATTATTTCTAAGTCTGCAAAGGTAGTACCACACTTGGGGCAGTAGTTCACCATGTAATTATCCCGGTAAACCAACCCCTCCGAGTGCATCTTGGCAAATGTTGTATAAACCGTTTCAATCACGTGTGGATCAAGCGTAAAAGTATACCTATTCCAATCCACGCTCGCCCCCATTTGCTTGATCTGACCCTCAATTTGGTTTTTATTATTCTGTACAAACTCCCAAATATTCTGGTATAGGGTTTGTCGATCAAAGTCAAAGCGAGACTTTCCTTGTTTTTTGAGCTCTCGTTCGTAGGTAATTTGAGTTTCAAATCCTGCATGATCTGTTCCAGGTATCCAAAGCGTTGGATCTCCCTTCATTCTGTGATAGCGGATCATCAGATCTTCAATCGCGATCATCAGCACATTTCCCATGTGCATTTTTCCTGACGCGTTTGGGGGAGGGAGCACGATCGTAAAGGGCTTGCCCTTCGCTTCCTTGTTAGGTTCAAAAGCACCCCACTTTTCCCATTGTGCATACACACTAGATTCAACACTCTTGTGGTCAAAGTTTTTAGCCATTGCCATATGAGCTATATTTTACCAGACTACTTACCTATCCGTCCGAAGCTCAAAGAGTTGGGGTAGATCCTGTTCCACGCAAAAACACCGCTGCCCATGGTCGATAAACTGTCGAGAATGTCTGATCTTGCAGGGTCTCCCCATTCCTCATTACCTTATACTCAAAACTCGTTCTCGCTCCTCCCGTCGCCCAGTCCACCTGCTTCATCGTGCCAGTAGGCAGCGATGGGTCATCTTGATAAATAGTTGGCAGTGGGGGAGTGATGCCCCAGACTTTTGGCTCTGTCACTGTCGCGACTCTCCCATCACTCGTCCCATAAATCTCGATTATCAAATGTAGTTCCTTGGGGTCATTAATAGTCTGAATTAATATGTGTCCTGGTGTGTCATTTTTAAATCTAAAGTCTTTAGATGGGGCGATCACTGTAGCATCTATCCCAGGTTTACTATTTTGTTCATAATACGACACTCTGTATGAGTGACCCCATCGCTCCAGTATTGGTAGTCCCGCATTCATCGCCGCTCTAAATAGAGTAGTCGATACTTGGCATAAGCCTCCACCATCCCCGAGCACTGTCCGTCCTTGGGAGATTATGTAAGCACTCCGGTATCCTGTGGCAGCCGAGACTTCACCCACCAGTTTATTAAAACTCACTTCTTCACCCGGGGGGACCAGCGCCGTATTGATCCGCTCTGCAGCCAGTCCGACATTGTATACCCGGTTTGGTATCGAATGTGCATAGTATGATTCACCCCGGCCGATTCTCTCTTTGATCCCTAGTTCATTTATTTTATCCATCGTCACTTGTGGCGATGTTCGCTCAGCCTGAATCTCTATATTAATATTTTGCTCTTCACCCTCTATTAATTGCTTCATTCCTTCTTGAAATTCGTTACTTGTGGCTTCGACACTTATTTTTATTCCATCCTTGCTTGGAGCAAACTCAGTTACTCTCCCTTCCTGGTACCCAAACTTTGCATCAGTTGCTTCTCGATTTAGACTCTCTGCAACCCCCTCAATATATTCTAAAAGTCTCTCTCGGTCAGTTGCTGTATCACCAGGAGTCGTACTTAATAGGGCAACTAGTTCCTCGCCAGTTAGTTTAACCCGCTCATCATCCAGTGTGAGAGTTAGTGATTTAGGGATCAACTTCGCTGCAATTTCAATAATCTCTAATCGCTCTTCCTCTCTTAGTTGAGCCGACACCATTTTAGTTGGAACAACCACTTCATTTTGATTTAGATCTACAATTCTCGCTTCCAATTCTTGTTGTAATTTTGCAGCGTCAATTATGAGTCCATCGCTCCCATTATTTAGCACAATTTTTCCTTTATTTAAAACAAGCTCAGCCGAAACCACTGAGATCTCAACGACTTGTGCTATTTCTTCATATATTTTCGAGTATGACTCTGTCTCTCCTTCACCCATTACCAAAGGAAAAGTTTGTTTTTGTGCGATAAAAATCAAACCGTAATCTCTCAAATCTAGCCTACGCCCGACTCTGTAGGCCTGGTTTAGGGTTTCCTCAATATTTAAAGGAAGCGCGCTCGCTGGCAAACTCCAGCTATAGCCGTTGTAGGTAAGAGGGATTTTGGTTTTTTCAATTTCTTGTTCAATTAAGTTCTTTGCCTCAGTCCTGTGTAGGCCTCCTACATTTACATTCGCAACAATCACATTGGGGTAAAATTTGCTATGCCAAACCAGTCGCATTATCGAAACAATTCCTAGCAGTCCCGTCACAACCCCCAACAAATAGTAAAAAATCACTCTTGAGATAGCATTCTTTTGCTGCACTTTTTTCATCGCTCTCTGCTATCATAATATAGTTATGTCAAAATTTCCTGATCCCACCAAAACCTACGACGCAACTCCCGTAGATCCAAATAAACCGGTGGTCAACACCCCCCAGCCAGCAGAAATTCCAGTTTACCAGGCTCCTGAACCTGAGCCCGCTCCTGCTGATCCACCCTCCGTTTCCCCCGCTCCCACCACTCCTCCTGTCGACCAGTATGTTTCACCCTCTCCTTTCCGCAACCTCATCCCGCTATTAATAGGGCTAGGTGTCATTATCGTATTAGTCGTGGTCGCACTTACCGTCATCCCACGCCTCACTAAAAAAGTCGAAAACATTGCCCTCACCTACTGGGGGCTCTGGGAACCAAGCTCAGTGATGCAAGCGGTGATCGCCGACTACGAATCACAAAATCCTAATGTAAAGATCGAATATTCCATGCAGAGTCCCAAGAACTACCGCAGTAGGCTCCAGTCTGCCATTACTGGAGGTACTGCCCCTGACATCGCCCGCATCCACAATACATGGCTCCCCATGTTTAAAAATTCTCTAACTCCTGCTCCAGAATCTATAGTCCCAGTGAGCGCTCTTGATGCTTACTATCCAATCGTCAAAAAGAACGCAACCAGTGTCGGCAAAACCTATGCTCTTCCAATCGGCATTGATGGCTTAGCTCTCCTCTACAACGAAGACATGTTAAAAGAAGCCGGAGCCACTCCACCCTCTGATTGGAACAGTTTCCGCAAACTTGCTTTTGACCTCACCAAAATAAACGCCGAAACCAAAATCATCGAGCGAGCCGGTGCGGCGATGGGTACCACCAACAATGTCGAGCATTGGTCCGATATCCTTGGCCTCCTTGTCCTCCAAAACTCGGGTGACCCCAGCAAGCCCAGTAGTTCTGCAGTTCAAGACGCCATTACCTTCTTTACCATCTTTAGTACGCAAGACAAATCTTGGGACAGTAGCCAGCCCAACTCTGTTTATGCTTTTGCGACCGGTACAGTTGCGATGATTCTCGCGCCTAGTTGGCAAATTCCCGAAATTAAAGCCATTAACCCTGACCTAAAGTTCGGCGTCGCCCCCGCGCCGACTCTTCCCTCCACCAAAATTGCCTGGGGGAGCTACTGGATGGAGGCAGTCCCCAAGAGCAGTAAAAATGCCGAAGAGGCCTGGAAGTTTATTAAGTACTTAAGTAGTGAAAGCTCACTCCAAAAAATCTATGCCGGTGCCGCTCAGGTTCACACTATTGGCGAGCCATACCCCTTAACCAACATGGCAAGTCTTCTGAGTACCGATCCACTCGCTGGTCCCTACGTCTCTCAGGGCCCTAATTATGTTTCTTGGTACTTAACTAGTCGTACTTATGACGAAGGTATCAACGACCAGCTTATTAAGTACTACGAAGATGCCGTCAACACGATTAACAATGGCAGCACTGTCGAAGCCGTAATTAAAACGCTCGATGCCGGCGTTGCCCAGGTTCTTGCCAAATTCCCTGACGCCTCTAAACCAAGGTAGAATAAAAACCCTATGGTCGATCAGGGTCTAAAAAGCGCAATCAAAAAAACCCTCACCTATAGTGATTATTTTAACTACCCTCTAACCCTCGCAGAGCTCCACGCTCGTCTAATCAAATATCAGGTTTCAAAATCATTACTCGGTAAAATAATTAACTCTCTTATTAAGTCCAAGTCAATCTCGCAAGAAGCTAACTATTATTTTCTTCCCCAAAAGTCATCGCTTGTTAGAAGACGCAAACTATATTCACGCTTGTCCAAGCCTCTCTTTGATTACACAAAATCACTCATCCCCATCCTTACACGCATTCGTTCAATTCGCGCTATTTATCTGACCGGTAGTCTCGCCATGCAAAATACCGATGGCCATGATGACATCGATTTAATGATTATTGCCGAGTCAAAAAAACTCTGGACCACACGCTTCCTCCTCACAATCTACACTACGCTACTTGGTCTACGACGCTCTCGAAATACCAAAAATGTGATGGGAAAACTCTGTCTCAACCTCTATCTAACCCCAGATTCATTCACACTTCCACCTCACCTCCGCTCGCTCTACACTGCCTACGAATTAATTCAGGCTGTCCCGCTCTACGATCCCAATAATACCCACTCTGTGCTCCTTTCTTCTAATTCTTGGATCAATACCTATTTACCAAATTACCAAATCCCCAAATTATCCACCCGGATTTACGGCTATACGGATTTACGGCTATACGAAAAACTACTCGAGAACCTTCTATATACCTTGCAATATCTCTATATGAAAGGCAGAATTACGCGCGAATATATCACAAAAGACTCCGCCTTTTTTCATCCCAACAACCCGAGTAGTAGAGTATTAAGTAAAATAAAAATATGATTTATAACATTAACACCATTTCTACGTTGGCTAACAAGCTTCATCAGGACAATAAAACAATTGTTCTTGTGACTGGTTTCTTTGACCTCCTCCACTCGGAGCATATCAATTTTTTACGCGCCGCTAAGAAAGTAGGCGACATCCTCATCGTTGGCGTCGAGAGTGATGAGCGCGCCCGCGCCCTCAAAGGCGAGGGGAGACCAGTACAGCCACAGCCTGTCAGGCTACAAGCACTCACTCTCCACGCGGATTATCTGCTTGCACTCGATAAAGACTTCAATAACCCCCAAGCCTTCGAAAGTTTAATCGCCGCAGTTAAGCCCACCCACTTAGCAGTCAGTAGTCATACTGCCCATCAAGACAATAAAGCTAATCTTGTCGAAAAGTATGGTGGCACGCTCAAAATAGTCCACACTCACAATCCCCAAGTATCAACTACAAATATCATCAATCAGTTATAATTCTTTTGGTGGTCACGGATTTACGGGATTACTGATTTACGGATTAACTCATAATGTTCGAAACATATATCTATACTCCTTTTTTTAATATTCTTGTTGGCCTCTACTCGCTTCTTGGTGCCATCTCACCCGACATAGCTGATATGGGTATTGCCGTTATCATCTTTTCGATCATTGTCCGTATCCTTACCTTCCCCCTAACTATTGCAGGGGAGCGGAGTGAAGAAGAAAAGCAAAAAATTATCGAGAAAATTGAGGAAGCCAAAAAATTATATGCCCACGAGCCAATCAAGCAAAAAGAGGCGATTAGGTTGGTCATGCGTAGTAATATCCGAACTGTCTTAGCCACCACTACCAACATCCTGATTCAACTCGCGATTATTTTCATGCTTTACCGCATTTTTGCAACCGGCTTAGAAGGTAAGGACTTTCACCTTCTCTACGACTTTATGCCTCACCCAGACACAGTTAACCTAATGTTTTTAGGCAAATATGACCTTAGTCATACCAACGCCTACCTCAACTTAGTCCAGTCCATCATGATTTTTGTCGTCGAGGTTTTAATCGCCATGCGCTCACCCCTCCCCATTTCACGCAAAGATAAGATCTTAATGCAGGTAGTCTTACCAGTCGGCAGCTATCTTATTTTTATGTTCCTCCCTTCAGGTAAAAAACTCTTCGTCATCACCTCACTCGCCTTCTCCGCGCTTTACAATTCGTTTCGCCTAGCCCAAGACTGGGGAGACAAATTAATGACCAGATTAACTCCTAAGCCACTGCACTTCGAGAGCGAGAGCTCCCGAGAAATGTCTCCAGACGCAAAGCAGTCTGGGAGACCCGAGGAGCAATTACCCACACCACCCGCCGAACCCGCCCCTCCAAGCACGCAAACTCATACGTCGTGATACAATTTGCTTATGTTTGACAATCTTGTCGTGTCGTTTTTAGCTGATGAGGTCGTAGGCGGCTTCTTTATTTCCGTCCCACCTGGACACGTTGCTTGTCTTTATGATCGCGGGCGAGGCGTCCTCAAACAAGTTTATGGCCCAGGTCTTCACTTAAAGATTCCTTTTTGGCAGATTGCCAAGCTTTTTAATGCCCAAGTCCTCGAATATACCATTCATAAGGGTTTTGATTTAAGCAATAAAGAAAAACTCGGGGATGAGCCAATCAAAACGAGTACCAAAGACGGCAAAGAGGTGGTGGTTGAAGGTAGTATTCTTTTTCGCATCGACAAGCAAAATGCCCCAGAGCTGTGGGAGAACATCGGCGAGAGCTTTGTCAGCAAGGTAATTCGCCCTTTTAGTCGCAGCAAAATCTCCGCTGTCTTTACCACCGTCGATGCTGCGCTCATCAAAACTTCTCGCGCCGAGCTCGAATCACGGCTCAAAACTGAGCTCAATACCGAATTTCAAAACCGCGGCCTCATCTGTGAGGGCGTTTTGCTCTCTGAAGTGAGTGTAGGGTAAACTAGTATTCATGTCACGCCAAAAAATCTCTGAGTTTTCTGCCAAAACCGCTCTTTATCCCGCCTTCAACCTTGATTTTCGAGGGCTAGCAATTACCCAAGACACTTCGGTCAGTGAAATTGCCAAACACTTTGGTGATACCAACTTGGTTGTCAAAGTTGATCAAGGTATCAAAAAAAGAGGTAAGTTAGGTTTGGTAAAAATCAATCTCAAACCAAGTGAGATCCCAGCAACAATTGCTGTCTGGGCCAAACAGGGGTGGAGCAATTTTTTAGTCGAGCCAGTCTACGAACACGATTCTTCTTCTGAACACTATTTATCGTTAATCAGAGTTCGCACTGGCTGGCAGATCAACTACAGTCGAAGTGGGGGTGTCGACATTGAATCAAATTGGGAGAGCATAACCACCAAACTCCCAACCAAACTCGAAACTTTTCTCAATAACATCTTAATCCCAGAGTTAGACTCTCGCCACATCTCATTCTTAGAGATGAACCCGATTGTTGAGCGTGGTGACAAGATTATTCCTCTTGATATGGCAGTCGAGGTAGACTCTGCAGCCTCAGACCTCTCCATCCTTCCTGATCGCATGCTCACCAAATCAGAAAAAGAGATTGCCATCCTCGACAATCACACCCCGGCTAGTCTTAAGTTTAAACTTATCAACCCAGCTGGCCGGATCTGGATGCTCTTATCAGGGGGTGGTGCGAGCTTAGTTTTAGCTGACGAAGTTGCTGACCTAGACCTAGGTAGTGAGCTTGCTAACTACGGCGAATATAGCGGGGCTCCCTCGGACGACGACGTCTATGCCTATACTAAAATTATCCTTACTCAACTTCTCGAATCTAGTAGTTCAAAATCTAAAGCGATTATTATAGCCGGAGGAGTTGCCAACTTTACCGATGTGGCCAAAACTTTCAAAGGAATCATCCGCGCTCTTAGCGAAAAAAGCCAAGAGTTAAACTCTCAGAATGTTAAAGTTTTTGTGCGCCGTGGTGGTCCAAACGAAGAGAGGGGTCTCACTCTCATGCAAAAATTCTTGAACGAAAAAAACTTACTTGGCAGCATATATGGGCGCTCTACTCCTCTGACCGTTGTAGTCTCACAAGTTAAGGAATATTTAACATGATCAAAATCTCAGAAATCAGAAAAAGTGACAATAAAATAGTAGTGCTTGGCAACCATGAGAGCATTATCCAAAGCATCCTTGATTTCGACTACCTATCTGGTAAAAAAGAGGGGAGCATCTCTAGTATCGTCACAGGACGACGCGGTTTTGCCAAATATTTTTGGGGTCGTAAAGAAATTCTTGTGCCCACCCTTGCATCACTTTCTCCTTTACCCTTTAGCCTTGGACCTGACCATAAACTATGGCTTCTCAACCTCCTCTCTGGTAGACGCACCAATAGCGCAACTCAAGAGTTCTTCCTAAATCATCCTGCCGCCGCAGGCGCTGCCCTCTTTGCCGAGAATGTACCAGAATTACATGCTCAAGACCTAATTAAACAACTCGATTCCAAGTTGGTAGTTGGTCCTTCCTCAATAGGCTTACTCATCCCTGGGTACTTAAAGCTTGGTCCAATTGGCGGCATTACCCCAGATCAAATTAACGATTCTCATTTAACAGAGGCTGGTAGTATCGCCATCCTCTCGGCGAGTGGCGGCATGACCAACGAACTAATTAACATTGCCATGACCTGTGGTCATCGCCTCAGTTTTGCTCTCAGTTTTGGTGGAGACCGCTTCCCCATCTTATCGCCCCGTGATGCTTTTATACAGGCCGAACAAGATCCCAAGACCAAAATAGTCCTCTACTACGGCGAACTCGGCGGAGACGACGAATATGAGCTGGTCAAACTCAAATCCGAAGGTTTATTTACCAAGCAAGTCATTGCACACGTTGCCGGCACTGTCTCGAGTTTGTTTCCCGAATCTCCCCAGTTTGGTCATGCCAAAGCAAAAGCAGATAGTAGTAAATCTACAGCCCTCGCCAAAAGAGATGCCTTGCGCTCAGCTGGCTTTCAGGTTAGCAATTCCTTCTCCGAGTTTATTACGCTCGTCAGTAAGCTAAAATCGCATTATGGATAACCTAAACAACCGCACCCACTCACTCTTCACCACGACCATTAGCGGAGACGTTGGAGGCGAGCCAACAGTTCTCGGTGAAAATCTAACGAGACTAGCAACTACTCACTCCCTTGCCTATCTCGCCGGTAGTCTTTGGTTAGGTAAGCCCCTCAAATCCAAAAAAACTGAGAAAGCCATCGATCTTGCACTCAAATTACTCGTTGATCATGGTCCTTATGTCTCGGGTGCAGTCAACACCATGATTACCGCTCGTGCTGGTCGTGACTTAGTTAGTTCACTCTCTTCTGGTCTTCTTACGATCGGCCCGCGCTTCGGAGGGGCCGTTAACGGGGCCGCCAAAATCTGGTTTGACTCTGTCTCAAACAAACTCGATCCTGGTGAAATTGTCGAGGACTATGCAAAACGCAAAGTTTATATTCCAGGTATCGGGCATCGTAAATACCGCCTAGATATTCCCGATCCGAGAGTTCCTCTCCTAACTAGCCTCATAGAGGGCATTCCTCATCCTCATCTCGATTTTGCCGTCAATGTCGAAAAGTTGACTACCGCCAAAAAACCCAACTTAATCCTCAATGTTGACGGCGCGCTCGCTGCCGTCATGCTCGACCTCTTAACTCACGAAGAAAAACTGGATAAAGACGAGCTTAAAACACTCATAGAATCAGAATTCTTTAACGCAATTTTTGTCCTATCCCGCTCTGTTGGTTTGATTGGTCACTATCTAGATCAGAAGCGACTTGGAGAACCCCTTTTCCGTTTACCCGATCACGACGTTTTTACTCCCTAATCAATTTTGATCTACTAACAGCTGTTGACACTCAATCCTCTCGTTTGCTAACATAGCACTCGCAGCTAACAACTGCTAATTACTAAAAGATTATATCTACTAGGTACTTAATAACTAAGTACCTAGGACTAATAAATAGGAGGAGACTATGCAACTAGATCCAAAAAAATTAACTCCAATGCCAGGATATGTCTTGGTTGAGCCCACCGAAAAAGCTACCCAGACTGCGGGTGGAATTTATCTTCCCGATAGTCATGATGAGAAACCTCAAGCAGGTACCGTTATCGCCGTTGGCGACGCGGTTTGGGAAAGTGGCGTTAAAGAAATAAAAAGTCCCGTCAAAGTCGGCGACAAAGTAGTTTATAAAAAGTGGGGTGGCAACGATGTCAAGATTAATGACACTGAATACCAATTCCTAAAATTTGAAGATATCTTAGCAACGATTAAATAAGGAGGATTTTCTATGACAGCAAAACAAGTAATCTATAGTAGTGACGCCAGAATCAAACTAGTCGCTGGTGTCAATAAGCTCGCGAGCGCCGTAAGTGTGACCCTAGGTCCTAAGGGCAGGAACGTCGCCCTCGATAAAAAGTGGGGTGCTCCCAATATTATTCACGATGGAGTGAGCGTTGCCAAAGAGATCGAGCTCGAAGACTCATTTGAAAATATGGGTGCCCAGCTCGTCAAAGAGGCGAGTGTCAAAACAGCCGATGTTGCTGGCGATGGCACAACCACAGCCACAGTCTTAGCGCAAGCCATCGTCAATGAAGGTGTTAAAAACATTACTGCTGGCGCCAACCCCATGGTCATGCGTCGTGGACTCCAGAAGGCTTCTGAACTCGTTGTTTCTGAACTTAAGAAAAAAGCCAAAGCCATCAAGGAGGGTGATGCAGCCAGTGTCGCCACCATCTCCGCGGGCGACCCAGCTCTCGGCAAACTCATTGCTGACGCCCTCAAAAAAGTCGGCGGCAAGAATGGCGTCGTGACCGTCGAAGAAGGCCAGGGTTTTGAGACCGTAGTCGAACACAAAGAGGGCATGTCTTTTGACAAAGGCTACGCTTCTGGCTATTTTGTCACTAACCCAGATACTCTCGAAGCCGAGATGGAGAATCCTTATATCTTGGTCACTGATCAAAAAGTCAGCAGCATCCAAGAGCTCGTTCCTTTCCTTGAACAGTTCGTCAAAGTCAGCAAGAATTTAGTTATCATTGCCGATGATGTCGAAGGAGAGGCTCTCGCCACCTTGGTTGTTAATAAGATGCGCGGCACCTTCAATGTACTAGCCGTCAAAGCTCCCGGTTTTGGCGATCGTCGCAAAGCTATGCTCGAAGACATTGCCGTCTTAACCGGCGCGACCGTCATTAGTGGTGACGTGGGCCGCAAGCTCGACTCTGTCCGAGTCGAAGATCTAGGTCGTGCCGACCGTGTCGTTGCCAGCAAAGACGAAACCAAGATTGTCGGTGGTAAAGGCGACAAAGCCAATCTTCAGGCTCGTGTTGTTCAAATCGAGTCTGAATACAAAAAGAGCACCAGTGAATTTGACAAAGAAAAACTCCAAGAACGCCTCGCCAAATTAACTGGTGGTGTTGCGGTCATTAAGATTGGCGCCCCAAGTGAAGTCGAGCTCAAAGACAAAAAAGAGCGCGCCATCGACGCTGTTGCTGCCACCAAAGCCGCCCTCGAAGAGGGAATAGTTCCAGGTGGCTCCGTCGCCCTCTTAGATATTGCAGGCAAGATGGTTGCCGACTCTTCCATGTCTGCCGACGAAAAGACTGGCTTTATGCTCGTTAAGAGCGCCCTCGAAGCTCCATTTAAAAAACTCATGGAAAACGCCGGTCTCCCTGGTGATCAATTGATCGCCAAAGCCCGCGAAGTCTCAGCTTCTGGGATGGGTTTTGACGTCATGACCCTCGAGAGCGTCGAGACAGCAGTTGCTATAGACATGATTAAGAGTGGGATTATCGATCCGCTCAAGGTCGTCCGTAGCGCCGTCCAAAATGCGATCTCCGTCGCGACCATGATCTTAACCACTGAGTGTCTAGTCACCGAGATCAAAGAAGAGAAGAAATCAGCTCCTGCTGGTAATCCAGGCATGGACATGATGTAAGCAACCAGTTTTACAAGATACAAACAAAAAGCCCCTTGCTTAAGGGGCTTTTTTGTGTCACATTTAACTTATATGAAAAAAAGCAAATCTTCGAAGAAAGTAAAAAACACTTCGGTTACTAAAGCAAAATTGGCATGGGTAATAGGCATAGGGCTAGCTACATTCTTGCTAACATATTTTGTATATGGGATAAAACCCCAAAAAGCTGACATTTTTCTAATTGAAGATGGTACGTCTCAATATGGTGAAACAGAAATAATAGGTAAAGTTCAAAAAGACACTGCTGTGGGAGTCGAGGGAAATTACTTCCTTTTAACAGCTGACAATAAATATATTTTAATCGACACCCAAGAAGAAATGGATGGATTTATTGGTAGTAAAGTCGTAATTAAAGGGTTTCTAACACCCGCCACCAACTTTGGACAACCAGAAACAATAAAAGCTTATACTCTTAAACTGGAATAAAAATGATGAAAAACAATAATCTAACAAAAGCTAATTCTGTCAGTAGCAAGAAGCTAGCGATATATTCACTATTCTTCATAATTTTTATTAGCGTAGCTTTCACAGTAATTCAACTAGTTAATGGCACTGGGCCATTGGCGAGCTTGTTAGCATCAAGTCCTTCGATAAATGAAACAAAGACAATATGTACGAGAAGATTAGATGGTAAAAAAGAATGTCGAACTTTCGAAACAGAAATCGTAGATAATGTAAAAACTACTACTACTACCTCAGAAATAATCTCTGACACTAGTGGTACCAACAAGCAGGTTGAATACAAGTTTGAGGCCGTAAAAAAGGCTGTTGTAGACGACAAGGGAACGCAGATCGGAAATTCAGTTACTGTTGAAACACGCAAAAAAATAGAACCCAAATCAAAAGATGAAGAGGTTTTGTCAACAGTAACCACTGTTCAGGCACCACCGCCCAAGGATGTAGATGGCAAGACGACTGGTCCAGGAGAGGTTATTAGCGAAGTTAGAACTGGCGACATCTCTCTCGGGGTTACTAGCTACAAGTCAGGCGACAAAGACAAAAAAGATGAATGTGAAAAAGACACTACAAAGCAGTGGAAAAATGATTCGTGTCAACCAAAAGATACAAGAAGCGACGAATCAAAATGTACTAAAACTGAGAGTGGTCAATTAACAGGAAATACCTGGGAAAACGGCAAATGTACCATGAAGGTGGTGCCTAGGGTAGTTGCTCCACAATCTACTGCCTCAACTGGAGTCAATTGTGACAAGGGTATGTGTCAAACAAGTGGTTCCCCGATTTGTTACGGAAGTTATGCTTCAACAGGGCAATATATCAAAGATGAAAACGGCAACTCTACCGGTGACTATGACTGTCGTTTATGTGGCGATAATGGCTCAGGCGGAGTTGGGTTTGTCGGCGGTGCACAAAGCTGTAAAACTCTCCTTTCACAGAACGCCCCGGTTGTTCTAGGACCATCCTCTAATCCTGCCGGTTTAGGTCTTCCAGCTGGTACTCAGACTGGGTCTTGTCTCATGAACCGCGGGACTAATTGGGTGCTAGCTCCTGTGGGATCTACCGGGGAAGGTCCAAATGAGGGTAAGTATTGTGACGTTACTGGAAATTGGGTTGCTACAGCGCCAAAGGTAGTTGCAACCAATACAGCCCCAAAAACACCAGAAGCACAATGTCATGCGGCACATCCTGGCTATATCTTTGGGAAAAACTTTAATGGTGAGGAAGTATGTGTTCCAAGAACTAATGCAAACCTGGCTATGATGGGAAATCAAGATCCATGCAAACCAGGAGTTGGTAGCATCGACGGCAAGGAAGTCTGGATTGAATGTTCAGGACTAAGTACGGTTAAGTCTTATACCTTCTGTTACGGTGGCACTGGAACTTTTGATGATAAGGGTAACTGCACAGCAGGAAGTAGTAGTAATGCTCAATCCTCTGACTTACTCGTGAGCACAAGTTTTGAAATAGCTGGAAACGGCTTTGGCTTAGATGTGTCTAAGGATGGAACCTTTAAACCATCAGCGTCACTTAACACCAAGCCACTTATTAGTAGTGCAGTAGGATGTTTGAGTGGCGCAGCATTAGGCATATTTGGGGGACCAATAGGAATAATCGGAGGCTGCTCTGCGGGAGCTGCCGCGGCCGGCGCTGGGGCTGTTATTGGAGGTCAAGTAGATACAGATATCGGTGTTGAAATATTGGGCACTGGAGGAAGTATAGGTGTAGAAGATGGTAAGCCATTCGCCGATGGGAGCTTTAACGTTAAACCTCTCATGGGTGCCGGAGTTGGCTGTGTGAGTGGAGGCCTCGTTGGATTAGTTGGTGGGCCAATAGGTGCTATTGGCGGTTGTACTGCTGGCGCTGCGGCAGCTGTAGGCGGGGTTGTTTATGGCAGTTCTCGTGACAGTAATCCCACCACTCCCAGTGAGCAACAAGACGAATCTACAAGTGATAACGACAACAACCCAAGTACGGGCATTTACGAAACAATTTCTGAAGCTCCAGATGCAGGAATTGTAGATAATGTGGTAGGCTTTGGAACAGGTTTATCTGCAGCTGCTGGAATGTGGCCAGTTTGTTTGAGTACAGGACTTATAAATCCAGTACTAGTTCCTCTTTGTGAGGGCGCCTCATTTGCAGGAGGAGCTCTATTTGGTTCCAAAGCTACAGATGTTATTGTAAACATTGTAGAGAATTAATAAGCGCCAACTATTATCTGAATACACAATGACATCCAAACCCTATTTCAAACGCGTCTTGCTCAAACTTGGCGGAGAGAGTCTCCTGGGAGACCGGGAATATGGCATCGATCCCAAGGCAGCCCTAGAGGTTGCAGAGGAGATCAAAAGTGTTCACGAAACTGGTAGTCAGGTAATTGTGGTAATTGGAGCAGGCAACATCTTTCGTGGGATCGCTGGAGCCGCTAACGGTATAGAACGCTCTACCGCCGACTACATGGGCATGCTAGCTACCGTTATGAACTCTCTCGCTATCCAGGACGCTCTCGAAAAGATAGGTGTTGATACCAGAGTCCAATCAGGACTAGAGATGCCTGCCGTCGCCGAGCCTTATATCCGCCGTCGCGCGATCCGTCACATGGATAAAGGTAGGGTCCTAATCCTCGCGGCTGGTACTGGTGCTCCTTACTTTACTACCGACACCGGAGCCGCTCTTCGTGGCTTAGAGCTCGGTTGCGACGTCATCATGAAGGCAACCAAGGTCGACGGCATCTATGACAAAGACCCAGTCAAGTATCCAGACGCAGTTAAATATGAAGAACTAACCTTTATGGACGCTCTCAAGAACCGCATTGAGGTCATGGATACTTCCGCCTTTGCCCTCTGCATGGACAACAAGCTCCCCATTATGGTCTTTGATTTCTTTCAAAAGGGGAACGCCAAAAAGGCAGTTGAAGGCGCCAAAATCGGCACTATCGTCAAATAGTCTGTAGTCTTGCTTAACTTCTTACTTACTCAACGGAAAGTACCCAAGTGGGTTGACTGCCCTATCGTTCTGATAAACCTCAAGATGTAGATGTGGGCCAGTAGTCCAACCAGTCATCCCAACTGTTCCAATTTCCTCTCCACTATGTACTTTTTGTCCTGGTGTCACCCCCACCTCATCTAGGTGGGCATAAAGTGTAGAGAGAGTACCTTTGTGTGCGATCCGCACATAGTGACCATAGCCACCCCAGATCTTCTCAACTTGGGTAACTGTGCCATCTGCCATGGCTAGTACTGCCGTGCCGCGTGGAGCCCTCAGATCTACTCCAGCGTGAAGACCATGGAAGCCCTGTGACATTCCGAGCGTCTCATCAAGTGGGAACTCAAAAGTACTGTAGGTAGTTGTTGTTACTACTTCGGCATTCTCTGGCATAATCTCAACCCCAGAGTTAAAGTGGTAATCAAAGGCATGGGTAGGGTATGACACTACCGAAACCGCAAGCGCGAGACTCGCAAACTGTACGCCTATTAAACGACGAAAGCGGTGCCAATCAAACACATTTTTACTTGACCAATGTTTTTTCATATTCCGAGGCTAGTTAACCTCGCTTAAGTGGCACATCCTACCAAAAACCCTCATTTTGTCAACTAATTATAGGTCACTCCTCCAGATGTAAATCAAGACTATACCAGAGGTGTAGGGGAATATATATCAAAGTATATCAAAATATACCGATTTACGGATTTACGGGTTTACGGATATACTAAATATATGAAGTCATTTTCAATCAATGGTTTTGGTAGGATAGGGCGCCTCGCCGCTCGAGTTTGGTGGCAAAAACACCGCAAAGATATTAATTTATCAGCGATTAACACCTCTGGCTCGATGGATATCGAGGGCTGGGCTCATCTACTCAAATACGACACCACCTATGGACTATTCCAGGGAGATGTTTCGTACGAAAAATATCAATCAAGCAAAGATGCGAGCATCGAAGATCCCCTAATCGGATACCTGATACTCGATTCAAAATACAAAATACCCGTCCTCGCTCAGCGTGATCCTGCCAAGATTCCTTGGGGCAAATATCAGGTCGAAGTCGTTATCGAGAGTACTGGCGCCTTTACCACCCAAGAAAAGGCTAGCCTACACCTCCAGGGTGGTGCCAAACAGGTTGTCCTCTCTGCTCCAGCCAAGGGTGGGGGTGTCCCAACCAGCGTCATCGGCGTCAACGAGGCCGCGATTGTGGAGACTGACCGTAGAAACACAATCACAGTTTTGAACAATGCTAGCTGTACCACCAACTGTGTCGCGCCCGTTGCCTGGGTAATCCAAGATCGCCTAGGGATAGTCAAGGCAGCGATGACCACCATTCACAGCTATACCGACGATCAAAATCTCCAGGATGCCTCGCATAAAGATTTGCGTCGGGCTCGGGCCGCTGCCCAGAATATGGTCCCAACCAGCACTGGTGCCGCGATTGCCACGACCGAGACTATTCCAGAGCTTAAGGGTCTCTTTGACGGAGTTGCTATCCGCGTTCCGACTATCACTGGCTCGCTTACCGACTTTACGTTCATCGTTAAGCGAGACACTACCAAAGAAGAGGTCAACACTTATTTCCGGCAAGCCACCCTCGAAGACCGCTTTACAAACATTCTCGCCGTAACCGATGACCCCCTCGTTTCCTCTGATATTGTGGGTCGTAGTGAATCCGCCATTGTGGACCTTGAGCTAACCCAGGTAATTGGGGGTGATCTAGTCAAAGTCTTTGCCTGGTATGACAACGAATGGGGTTACAGCAATCGCCTCGTCGAAACAGTGATCGATATTGCCAATGCTTAAATCTGAGGCCGAGATGGGATTTGCACCCATGAATCCGAGGTTTTGCAGACCTGGCCATTGACTACTCTGGTACTCGGCCGATGAACTTTTTCATTATACAGCAAACCCCCAGTTTCCCAGGGGTTCACTATTGCCTAGATACTAAATCCTAGATTCTATATACAAGTTACTTTTTCACCGCTATCTTCTTTGGCTTAGCCTCTTCCGCCTTTTTAAAGCTGACCTTAATTACGCCATGTTCCACTTTAGCTTCTGGCTCTTGGCTTAAGTCGATATTACCAGGTACCGCTACCCTGTATGCGTATGAGCGGCTACTCTTGCGATAGTATTTCTTGTCTTCTTTTTCTTCGCTCTCTTCCGCGCCAGTGATAGTTAGTACTCCTTTTTCAAAGGTTACGTCAACTTTGTCTGGATTAACTCCCGCGACTGCCGCCTTAACCACCACCTCATCTTTTGTTTCATAGACGTCGAGGTTGTCGGTTGCATTAGGTAAAAAATCCTCGTCATCCCAGATATTGGGCCATCTCAGGAGTGCTCGAGTAGGGTCCCAGCGAATTATAGTCATAAGTCATTCCTCCACCATGTTATATCTAATCTAGCAGTCTCATGGTACGACTGCTAATACTAGCATAAAATAGGGGAGTTTACTTGTCAAGCGTCTGCTGCTCACCAAAAATGACGCATGGTAACATATACTTATATGCATAAGTTATTATTGGTATTAGTCTCAAGTCTTATTTTGTCCGGATGCACCGTTCAAAACCTTTTTGTTAAAAAGCCTGCTGGCCTCGAGGTTTCAACTAGTGCTCCTGCCACCGTCTATTTGTCAGACAAAGAGCTGGGTCGTACCCCACTTAAGAATCAGAATATTACCCCTGGCAAGTATACCCTCCGCTTAATTCCTGATGATACGACGCTTACCCCCTACGAAACCACCATTGACTTGGTGAGTGCTGCCTCAACCGTAATTTCTCGGACCTTTGGCGAAACTCTGCTCGATAGCCATGGCTATAGTTTGAGCCTCATTCCCGATAAGACAGGACTCTCAACCCTCTCAGTTATTTCGGATCCAGATACAGGCAGCTTAACCATCGACGGAGTCCCCTCGGGCTTCACACCGCTTAGTAAACGCGAAATCAGCCCAGGCAACCACGAGGTTATTGTTGGAACTCCCGGCTTTGCCGAACAGAAGATTGCCGTAAAAGCAACCACTGGCTTTAATCTAGTCGTCAGCGTCAAACTAAAAAGTGAGCCAATCAACTTAACCGTCCCCAGTCCGTCTCCTGCTTCATCAGAGTCTCCCCAAACCGCAACTAGCTCCAGCCAAACCGCTCAGGCAGTAGGGGCCTCACCCACGAAACCATACGTAACGGTTAGCGACTCACAAGATGTGGTCTCTGCTGGTGGATTAAATGTCAGAAAAGAGCCTAGTAGTAGCGCTGACAGTCTGGGTCGGGCAGATGTCGGTGAACACTTAAAATACTTAGGAGAAACCACTAGCGCTGGCTGGCACAAAATCGAATTTGAAGGAAGTGTTGGTTATGTCTCGGCAAAGTACACTACCCTAACCAAGTAAAAAGGTAATTACACACCGTAAATCATTAAAAGCACCGTTAGTCCCCAGAGGAGAACTGTCCCGAGGAGCGTCTTATCACTCATTAAAACCTTAT
This sequence comes from Candidatus Microgenomates bacterium, assembly GCA_003576945.1. Taxonomy (GTDB): domain Bacteria; phylum Patescibacteriota; class Microgenomatia; order UBA1400; family UBA12108; genus GWF. Next base: position 13,827 of record QEVC01000001.1, on the reverse strand, counting down.
GTGGGCTCTCTCCTTCATTTTTCTCGTAGATTAACTGCATATACCTCATAATTCCAAAGATTACGATTGGTACTGTTGCCATTAGCCATTTTTCTGCAACTAGCGTGCGTGGAAGTAGCGCCAGTAGTTTTAATACTTTGCCTTCTGCCTGAAAAGGTGGGTGTAAGAAGGTAAATAGTGCGTAGGTTAACCAAGTTGTATTGGCAAACATCGAGGTGTAAGCATCCAGTAGTGCCGGCGTGTAATGTACAAGACTACTTCGGCTACTCCCACTTCGCCCTTCCATGAGAGTCATCTCACTCCGTCTCTTACCCACCGCCAAAAAGAGCGATGCCGAGATCACGGCGAGCAAGAACCAGACGTCCATGTGTGCATTAACCACAAAACTACCCGCGTATACTCTAAGCACAAATCCAGCTGCAATTACAAAGACATCTACAATCGGAATAGACTTCCACCAGAGAGTATATAAAATATTTAAAGCAAAATACCCAAGCTGTGTCACAAAGAAGAAAGTAGAGGTAATTGCGCCTAACCAGAGTGACAGTATTAATAAAGTAATAAACATAAACACAGCAACCGGCAGTGGTAACTCTCCTGACGCAATCGGCCTTTTTTTCTTAAAGGGGTGCAATCTATCCTTGGGTGCGTCAATGATGTCATTAAATAGGTAAATTGATGATGAGAGTAAACAAAACAAAAAAGTTGCCCAAACCACTGTTGTAAAATAACCAGGTGCAAAAAGCAGCCCCGAAAATACAATGGGTGCAAAAAGCACTATATTCTTAATCCACTGCGTTACCCTTGTCGCCTTGAAGACAAGCTTGAGTTTATCCATAAAATAACACCTCCTACCACCAGCCCAATTAGGATGATTGTATAGATCTTCATCTGGCTATTCAACTGTAGTGCCAATATCCCGAGGATCGCTGTAAACCCCCAGTAGGCATATGCCACCTTTCTTTTGCTCCATCCCATCGCTAGTAGTTTGTGGTGCAAGTGTTCTGCGTCCCCCCACACTGGAGACTTACCATTTCTAATTCTGCGAATAATTGCATATATCACATCCATTAGCGGGATTCCAAGGACAATAAGCGCTGTTGCTAACTTAGCCCCAGATAACATCGAAATAACAGCTAAAAAGTATCCTGCTTGCGACCCTGCTCCCCATCCGGGCATAATTTTCTGTGGGTATGCGTTAAAAACTAGTAGTCCCAAGAAGCTACCTGCAACCGCCGCCGCCATAAATGCACTCTCTAAGGCAGACGGGTCGGGAACAAACCTCCAAGAAACTACCCCCATTACAACTGCGGCAATTACCACCACCCCTGGTAATTGACCATCCAGTCCTTTTGCCCCCATGTTTACAAAGTTCATGCTCCACGTAATCCACAGAACCGAAATCAGACTCGCTAACCATGGATACGCTTCAAAAGTTATGGGTGGTCCTCCGAGTGGGTTGCTTATATAGGCAATCGATACCCCAAACAAGACGACTAGCAAAGAGGCAATAAAGCCCGCAACCAGTCGCACGTAGGGTGAAATGTTAAACATATCATCAAGTAACCCCATTACTAGAAGTAATAATGCTCCAGCCAAAATCGCAATTGTCACACTCGAACTAGGTAAAAAAGCGAGTAAGGTAAATGTGATCGTGATAAAAATAGGGATCCCACCACCCCTGGGAACTGGTGTCACATGAATATTTTTCGGGTGATCTATGGCGCTAGACCGATCCACTATTCCCAGTGCTCGGTAAACCAAAATAGTGAGATAGGTAATCGCTAAAGAAATTAAGAGTGCAAAGCCAAATGGCAATAGCACATATTGTTGCCACATCATAAGAAAAATGATTGTAACATTCCCCATACCGCAACGCACATCGCAAGTCCAAACACTACCGCCGTAATAGAGAGGATTCTCGGGATCAGGTTTCCTCCTCCACCCCATAGTTTACCCAGCGTAATATTTAGTAGTGTCATCGCAAGGACTAATACTCCTCCCCCATAAACAAAAATCCTCGAGGCCAGTCTTCCTTCTCCCCAAGGTGCCGTTAGGAGGACTGGGATTTTATCTGGAAGTTTGGGATAAAAGAAGGCAGCAACCCCCAACAACACGATCGCTAAAGCGAGCGTTGTTAAATACATGTTTCTGTTTACTTTGTTCGGAACTAGCTCTGTCGCAGCTTGTGAAATATTAAACGTGTGTCGGATGGTATCACTCACATCACCCCTAATCTAGGCGCCAATATACTGTAGCGCCATCGTAGTTATAAACTTCAACGTATTTTGTCGAGAGCATACCCGTTAGCTCTTCAAAGTTGTCTGCTCCTGGAAGCAAGACAATCGCTTGTGGTTTATTAGTAGCTAAGTTATGCATCACATAATCATGCTTCTTTAGGTCTCGCACATGAAAGCTCACGATATATTTACCGCCAGCGGGTACTGTATTAGTTAGATTATAAATAGTTGGATCACTCCCCCAAACATATATCGCCTCATCAGCTCCTAGTCTGGTTTTAATAAAATCAGCAACGCCGTAGTTGCGCCGAGCATTATCAAAACGATTACGGTACTCTTCTTTTGTAATCTGACCTCTTACCAATTGCCAGTAATTAACATAAAGCGACTTACTCTCATAACCCCAAAACTCAACATCTCGTTGAGTCATGATTGATAGGGATATGATAACCGCCCAAACAACCCACCCCAAAATCGAGGCAGTCGTAAATAGCGTTGGTATTAGTAGGGCAACTGCCGGGACTATCTCTTGCAAGTAGTGGGGGTAGGGGCGGTAGGACAGTAGTGCCCCAAATAAAGAAAACCCTACCCACAGCGCAGAGAATAACAACCTCTTATCTAACCTCTTTCTGATTAGGTACAGTATCAAAGTGTAAACCGCTAAGATTATTCCTCTAACCACCAAGCCACTCTTAAATGGGTTAAACGTCGTAAAGCTCTCACTTTTCCACGAAGAAACGTATCCCAAATTAACCGTAAATACCGTCGCCAAATATGATTCGCCGTGCCCCTTAAGGTAGTAATAAGCAAATGTCAGTAATAGAGGTAGTACAAACCCGATCCCATAGAGCCAGAATTTTAGGCTAAACACACCCTTAATACTCTCCCAGAGTGTTTCTTTTGCAAAGACAAAGACAAACAACATGATCGCCAAAACATCAAACATCACCGGTATTTTGTAAAGCCACCCAATCCCCGCTAACAGGCCTGCAATTAAATATTTGTATGTGAGACCGCTACGCCCTCCGACATCTTTATCCCAAATAAGAAGCAGTGATGCCGTAATAGGCAGCATCATCAGTAGCTCTGCATTTACAATGTGACCCTCAAGTGTGGGGATAGTCGAGAGGACCACAAAAACCAAACTAGAAATCTTTGCTAAGACTGGGTGCTTCTCTCCCCAGAACTTTCGCGCTAGAAGCCAGAAAAGGTAAGTGTGCACGAGCATCGAAAGCAACAAAAATCCTCTAAAAAGGGGGATTGTCGAGAATATGCCTGCGATTATATAAATTAGTGGTGGTTTGTGATCAAACATTGCTTCATAAAGGGGAACTCCTGTGTTCCATGCTCGACCCATTACAAAATATATTTCTTCGTCACCATAAAAATGGGGAGTCGTCAGGGTGGGCAGTCTAAACAAAGCCACCAATATCAACAAAATGAGCATCCACTCTCGACGATTGCACCACCGGTGTAGATTAAGGACTTTGTGTAATGCCTCTCGCATAACACTATCGTACAACATTAAGCCACTACTTCTCTACTGGCGATATTTTCTCTGTTACCTTGTATTCAATATACTTCCCAAGCATTAGTCTGGTGTGCGCATCTATGCCTGGTAGTGCCGTAAAGAAAAATCCAACTACTGGTAGGGTTACAAATTCAACAGCCTCAAAGAGATATCCAATTATCGGAAATTTCTTTGCTTGCGTATGTGGCCTTAGTTTAAAGTTGAGGATGATCATAACTAAGAGCGCCAACAAACAAACTGTCAAGATTGCCGAGGTTACTTGCGGCAGCGTCTTGCCAATAATCGTTCTTGAAAATTCGGCATTCAGTAGGGGTGGCAAGAGTGCTCCGATCGTAATCGCAAACCAGTTTACTGGCCAGAGGAAATGGTCTTCTATCACCCGGAGGGTTCTGATTGTCTTTTCCCAAAAGGGGACATCAGTACTCATAATCCACCGGGAGATTACGTAAGGAGTATCAGACACCCCCCAGGCCCACCGCTTTACTTGCTCATATTGGTTCTGATATGTGTGCCACGTTCCCTCAGCTTCCGCCGCATCCGCCATGATTGGCAAAAAGAGCGGCTCAACACTTACTTTGCCCTGCAAACTATAGAATGCCTTAAAAAATAGCCGCCAGTCTTCGGGTATTACATCTGTATCCCAATATCCTATCCCGTCAATCATCTTAAGTGAGGCAGTGTATGTCGAAAAGTTAATGAGTCGATCTCGCCTCATCACGATCGCCAGCTGCATCACTGAGCCGCTAGCTGCAAAAACTCTGACAAAGAGTGGTACCTTGTTGATGTTGTTATAAAACTGTAAGATCGCTTGCCAGATCGTCGTGTGTTTATTGGGGTTAGTCAAAAAATGATAGGTCAGTGCTGCAAAGTATGATGGTGGCAAGAGCGCATCAGCGTCCTCACTAGTTATTGTCACGTGTTCGATGTCATATTTTTCGTTGTCGATCAAATGTCTCTTTGCTTCTTTCGCCCCCCAACTCGTATTACTAGATTTCCCCTTTACTTCTCCCGGTAGATCGGGGTGGTGCGTTGCCCAGACATGGCCAAAAGTTCGAGAGTATTCTTTTATTAACATAGCTGCTTTATCAATACCGTCTTGCCCCTCTCTCTCCTCAAAAGAGACCATGATGTGGATCTGCTTTAGTGGATATGTTTGTTTCTTCAAATAATCAAAAGTTCTCCTCAGTGTTTCGAGTGGCTCTTTGTACGTCGGGATCACGATAATATGGTGAGTTTTCTTCCATTCGGGTAGTTTTTTTACGTCGCTCATCCAGTCATAAATCTCAAAAGACCTCAGTTTAAAGTACCCGAGTACTGCCAAAAAAGCGGTACTCATCGAGCGATAAAACCAGTAAACTGAAAAAGCGATTATGTAATACGCTACTATTTCTGGTATGACCAAGGATCCCCATACAGGAAAAAGGATTAAAAACCACGAGACTGTGCCAGGTAGGATCTCTAGCGCTCTTTTTGTTCTAACCGGATGTCTGTGTACCCATTTGCGTATTTTATTCATATGCCATAAAGCGTTTTAGCGTTATTAGTGGTTGCATCTATCAAAGTATCAAAATTCTCTCCTCTGATTTCAGCTAAGAATTCTGCCGTTATTCTAACATTTCCAGGCTCATTTCTTTCGCCACGGTGACCCGTCGGGGGTAGGTATGGTGCGTCAGTCTCCAGTAGGAGTCGATCGAGTGGTACATTTTTCGCAAGGGTGCGCAAGTTTTCGGCATTCTTATATGTCACATTCCCATCAAAACCGACGTAAAATCCACTCGATAGTACGTACTCTAGCCATTCTATACTTCCGCTAAAGCAGTGCATGTGAGCTCTCGGCAGCTTACTCTGCCGTTTCATCACTTCCCACATTTCTTTCTCAGTATTCCTGGTGTGTATTACCACTGGGTAGTCATGGGTGGCAGCGTGCGCTAGCTGCACCTCAAATACCGCGTATTCTAGATCAGGATTTTCTTTTAGCGGCGCCTCGTCTAGTCCGATCTCGCCAACCCCCACAATCTTATCATCATGTTCTAAAATGTCCCAGATTTTCGCTAAATCACTCTCCCAACTGCTAGGGTTTGCTTCACCCGGGTAGATCCCGACCAGTCCATAAACCTTTGGGTATTTATTTACTACTTCAACTACCCGACCCAAATCCTCCATATTAGTCGCAGGGTTGATAATTGCCACAACTCCAGAGTCCCAGGCCCTTTCCACTACACTATCCACATCATCACAAAAGCGGGGATCAGTTAGGTGCGCGTGTGTATCTATCATGCTAAGCGGGGGAATAGTGGTGACATTTTTTGCATTGTTGGCGCGGTGTAAGTACTTAATATTTTATCGGCCGTCATTGGCAAAAATGGCCTCAAATCTACTGCCAGCTGGACTATAACCTCGATGAGCTCACTCAAAATTTGTTGCTTTGGGATGTCTTCTAGCTCCCATACTCTTTTCTCACTAATTACTTGGTCGGCTTGCTTTATTCTCATCCAGATATCTCTCAGTGCTTCGTCAAATCGATAATTGTTTAGGGACTCTTCTACGTTCTTGCTTATTGATAAACTTTCACCTCCCTCTTGGTTGCTCATCCCACTCGCCATTGCCGCGACTCTCGACACTAGGTTGCCTAGCCCATTCTGTAAATCTGCCCGGTAAACTTCTTCAAACTTTTCTCTCGTAAAGTCCGAATCTTCAAATGGATCAATCTTGGCAAGTAGGTAGTACCGCAGAGCATCGACACCATACTTATTTACATACTCAACTGGGTCCACCTTGTTGCCTAGGCTTTTGCTAATTTTTTGCCCATTACTAGTAATAAAACCATGTATTACCACCTGCCTCGAAGGGGGTAGTCCTGCAGCCATTAGCATTGCTTGCCACATCGATGTCTGCTGTCTTAAGTTGTCTTTCCCTGCGACCTGTATAGCTCTCGGTTCATCCATCTTGCCCCAATAATTCTCAAACAACTGCTCTTCACTTGGCCAGCCGAGCGCCGAGATATAGTAAGTGAGGGCATCAAACCAGACGTACATCACCTGTGACTCGTCTCCAGGAACAGGCACACCCCACGGCATTTTCTCTTTTAGTCGTGATATCGAAAAGTCCGTTAGCCCTGATTCGACAAAGTTACGGATCTCTTTTTGTCGATGTGCTGGTATCACAAAATCTTGGTATCGGTCGTAGTGTTCTAATAATTTATCTTGTAATTTCGAAAAACAAAAAAAGTAGTTTTCTTCATTGATCAATTCTATCTCTTTATTTGGGTGGAGTGGGCACTTGCCCTCTATTAGCTCGCTATCTTGCTTTTCTAACTCACAACCAACGCAGTACTTAGCACTGTATGTACCCTTTCTGATGTATCCCGCACTCTCTACTCTTCGCCACATCTCTTGGGCTGCCAAGATATGTTTATCATCAGTCGTGCGAGAAAAATTTAATTTATCAGATAATCCAAGAAGGTTTTTGAGGTCACGAAACTTGGCCGCATATATGTCTACATATTCCTTCGGATTTTTACCATCTTCTACTGCCTTTTCATATATTTTTTTACCATGCTCATCAGTCCCAGTGTTAAAAAAAACGTCCTCGCCCTTTAGCTCGTGGTAGCGGGCGAGCGCATCTGCCTGGATTATCTCTAGGGCAAACCCGATGTGAGGGTCCGAGTTTACATATGGTGCCGTTGTTGTAATGTAGTACTTCTGCATCAGCCAATTATAGCGTACCAAACCAAAGTTAGGTCTTCATCAACTTTTCGAGTGCTCTCGAGATTCTTATGCTCCATACATCTGCCCATTCTTCTGCTTTCACTCGGGCGAGCGCCATTTGCATTCCTTTTTTGTTCATACTCTCAGCGACCCCTGCGATCGTGGCGCTAGATACTTGCAGTGTATCGTGTATATGCTCATAAGACTGTCCTTTATCCAGGAAAACCGCAATCGCTAGCCTTTTGGCGAGTGTCAAAGACTCTTTCTCTGTCAAAAGCGACTTGAGGATTAGCTCCATGTCAGTATCAGTCTTAGCATCAGCTAACACTTGATAAAATATTTTCATTACTTGGGATTGAATATTTTTATTCATACTCTATTTTTATCAACTTTAGTTATCTAAAGCAACAGTAACACACCAGTCAAAAACATAACAAATGATGTTAAGAGCACCAACTTCCATCCAGTAATTAGCTGTCCCGCCGTGTAGCCGACAGTGATACCCACCATCACTACCATTGGCAAATATAGTTGCGGGATCAAAATATCTCGAATAGTTTCTGGGTCGACATAAATTATCATGGCGACTAACACGCTCCAGACCGAAATCACCGAAATTATTTTTAATATATTCTGCATAGCTTCATTATATTCTTGGTATACAATATATAGTATGTCACTCGAACTGTTTCTAATCGCTCTTACCTTAATCATTCTCATCGCGAGCTTTCTTTTTCTTAGCTCTCTCAAACGCGAGTTAGAGAACGTCAGAGCGAGCGTTGACTCTACCAAGAGTAGTGTCGCCACCTCTCTCCTCGATACCACGCGCGACATTACGGCTCGGCTCGAGCGCGCAAGCTACGTAATCGGCGAGCTAAAAAAAGAAACGGGAACCTTTAGCGAGATCGGCAGGTCTATGAAGGATCTCCAGGACTACTTGCGCTCCCCAAAACTCCGCGGCAACATTGGTGAGGCAGTCCTCTCCGATCTCATTTGCCAGATCTTCCCCAAATCAAGCTACGTGCTCCAGTACGCTTTCAAATCCGGTGAAAAAGTGGACGCCATCATCAAAACTGATGCCGGACTCCTCTCGATCGATAGCAAGTTCCCCCTCGAAAATTTTCAAAAAATCTACGTTGAGAGTAATGCCGAGCAGGTCGCCCTCCACCGTCGTGCCTTTGTCAGGGACGTCCGCCAGCACGTCAAAGCCATAAGTTCCAAATACATTAATCCATCCGAAGGAACCTTGGATTTTGCGCTTATGTATATTCCCTCCGAGAGTGTGTATTACGAGATTGTCCAATCCGACGGAGTCATGGATTATGCTAGGAGTGAGCGAGTCTATCCCGTCTCACCAAGCACCCTTTATGCCGCCCTTCAGACTATTCTTTTGTCTTTTGAGGGTAAGCGTATCGAGACTCGCGCCAAAGAAGTCTTTACCCTCCTTCGTAGCATCCAAAAAGACTACATCAAAGTCAGTGATACTTTTAATACACTTGGTACTCACTTAACCAACGCCTACAACAAATACAGCGAAGTCAGTAGTGGTGTAACTACCCTAGGTCAAAAACTAAATGAAACTGCCAGACTCCATGAATAATCAGATTCCCAGCGCCTTTGCGCAGGCATATGCTGCGCTCAACAATGAGCAAAAGAAGGCGGTCGACACGATCGACGGGCCACTCCTCGTGCTCGCTGGTCCTGGAACCGGCAAGACCCAGCTCCTCTCGGCCCGGGTCGCCAACATTCTCAAAGAGACCGATGCCACACCCAGCAACATCCTCTGTCTCACCTTTACCGAGTCAGGTGCGACCAATATGCGCACTCGCCTCAAAAGTTTTATCGGCGACGCTGCCTACGAAGTAACCATCAGTACCTACCACAGCTTTGGTAGTGAGCTCATCAAAAATTATAGCGAGTATTTTCAGCAAATCGCGCTAGATCGGACTGATGATGTACGGCTAGAAAAACCAGTCGATGAATTGTCCCAGCTTAAGCTCATCGACGAGATAATTGGCAAGCTCCCCTTTGATAGCTCCATGCTCTCTGCCCGCTACTACGAGAGTGATGTTATTAGCACCATCAGCGATCTCAAAAAGAACCTAATTAGCCCGACTCAGTTAAAAGAGTTAGGTGGTAGCAACCTTAGGCAGATCGAAGAGGCACAGTCCATCCTGGATGTTGTGATTAACCGGGTAGGTGGCATCTCCCGCAAAAAAGATCAGCTGAGAGCTCAGTACGCTACGCTCTTAGAACGACTCTCAGTACTAAAAGGTAGTCTCATCGAACAGGCAGTCGAGAGTCTCAAAGATGCCCATGACGAATCAGAGTTTACTGCCTCAACCACCCCGCTCACCAAGTGGAAAAATGATTGGTTATTCAAAGATGACAGCGATCGTTTTGTCCTCACCAATCCAAAAGTTAGCGAAAAAATGCTTGATTTGGCAAAAGTGTACGCGGACTATGAAAAGAAACTCCAACAAAATGCTCTCTACGACTTTAATGACATGATCATCCGTGCGATCGAAGGGATCAAAAAAAACGACGAGCTCCGCTATAACCTCCAGGAGCGTTACCAGTACATCCTCCTCGACGAGTTTCAGGATACCAATCCCTCGCAGTTTGAGCTGGTCAAGCAACTAGTTGCTCACGAGGTCAACGAAGGGCGACCCAACCTGATGGCAGTAGGTGATGATGATCAGGCTATCTTTGCTTTTCAGGGAGCGAGCGTCGGCAATATCCAAGATTTCCTGGATTCGTTCCGGGATGTCCAGGTAATCAATTTAGTCAGCAACTATCGCTCTCACCAAGATGTGCTCCACGTAGCTAGCAGTATCGCTTCTCAGATCAAAACTAGGCTGCATCATCAGCTAACAGGTATCGACAAAACTCTCCTTGCTAGTAGTAGAACGCTACCAAGCAAGGCAACTATTATAAGAGCAGATCTCCCCACTGCCGCCGCCGAATACGCGTGGGTTGCTAATCAGATTAATGAGTTGATTAGTAGCGGCGCAAGTCCTCGGGAGATTGCCGTTATCTCGCCCATCCATCACCTCCTCGAAAACTTTGTCCCCTTTTTGGCGGAGCACAAAGTCCCTATAACCTACGAAAAACGTGAGAATATCTTGGATACTGAGATCATCAAAGTGATCTGTCAATCTGCCAAACTCCTCTATGCACTTAACTCGCAGGATCACAAAACGATTAATGAATACTTCCCGCTAGTCATAAGCCACCCATATTGGAACATCCCGGCTCTCGAGATCTGGAATACCAACTGGCAGTTAGGCAAAAAAGACGAAAAGAGAACTTGGCCCGAGATCGCGCTTGGCAGTGAGGCACTAAAAACTGCTGTCAATTTTTATCTTACTGCGAGTGCCAAAGTAACTCTTACTCCGCTCGAATCCATCCTCGACCAGCTCATGACCGAGACGCCTCTTAAGTCATACTACTTTGCAGTGGGGAAGAGGGAAAGTGACGCGCAAAAATACTACGATGCAATTACTCACCTAACCACGATCCGCACCCACTTGCGGGATCATCAAGCGAGCTCCAATCACGCGCTCACCCTGCTCGATTTCCTCGAATTTATCAACCTGTATGAGCGTGCGGACGTTGGGTTACTCGACACTCATCCGATCTCTCAAGGCAAAAATAGCGTCCAGCTCATGACTGCCTACAAAGCCAAGGGATTAGAGTTTGATCACGTCTTTATTTTGCAGGCGCACGATGATATCTGGGGCAGCAGCAGTCGGGGTAGGGGCAACAAAATCTCCCTCCCACTCAATTTGAGCCATATTAGATACGCGAGCGTCGGGGATGATGAGCGGCTCCGCCTCTTTTTTGTCGCTTTAACCCGCGCCCGTCACAGTCTCTATATTTCCTCGCATAGGGTGAGTGACAGCGGCAAACCCACAACTTCCCTCAAATACCTAAGCGAGGACACTCTCACCTCACCCCATCTACCCTTATCTTCCCAAAAAATTATGTCAGTAGATCCTACTCCCACCGAGCTCTCGCGTAGTGTTGCTACCCTCTGGACTGCGGGCAGAGTCACCCTCCCCGTCGACTTTAGAGATCTTCTCACTGAGCGCTTAGAGTCCTATCTCATGAGCCCGACCCACCTCAATAGCTTTATGGATCTAGAGTACAGTGGTCCCGAAGAGTTCTTAGTTAGGACTCTCCTTAAGTTCCCCAGTGCTCCAACAGCAGATAGCGAATACGGCCAAGCCATCCACAACACGCTCGAGTGGTACCAGCGCGAAATTAGTAGTAATAATCCGCCCGGCATTGATGACACTCTCGCTCACTACGAGCTTGAACTCGCAAAAAGATATCTAAGTCATGAGGATCTAGAGGTTGCTCGCAGTAAGGGGAGGGTCGTTCTGCAAAAGTATCTAAGTAGTAGGGTCGAGATGTTTAACCAAGCAGCCCTCGCCGAGGTCAATTTTTCTCACGAAGGAGTCACACTGGGTGAAGCCCGCTTAACTGGCAAGATCGATCGTCTAGAGGTCGATCATACCAACAAAACTGTAAGGATCGTCGATTTCAAAACCGGCTCACCCATCGAAAAATGGGGCTCAAGTATGAAAGCCTACAAATATCGCCATCAACTCTATTTCTACAAATTTTTAATCGAAGGCAGTCATACATGGAAAAGCTATAAAGTAGAGGGGGCCAGGCTCGAGTTTGTCGAGCCAAAGGATCTCAAAAATGGTGTTATCGCAAAACCTCTAACTATCCAGTTTGATGCGAAAGAAGAACAAGCGATCAAAACTCTAATCCAAGTGGTCTGGGACAAAATCCAAAAACTCTCCCTCCCCGAAACATCTCATTACAAGCCGACTCTCCAGGGCACTCTTTCCTTTGAGCACGACCTACTAGCCGAGGCATAGTGGTGTAACATAAGCTATGTCCAACATTGATCTCTCACCCATCTTTCAGCATACACTCGACCTCCTCGAAAATAGTAGTGAACACCTCTTTATTACTGGCCGTGCCGGTACCGGCAAATCAACCCTTCTGACTCATTTCAAAAAAAATACTGAGCAAAATATCGTGGTCCTGGCTCCGACCGGGGTTGCGGCCGTTAACGTAGGCGGGGCGACCATTCATAGTTTTTTTGGCTTTAAGCCCGACATTACTTTAGAAAAAGCTTGGAGCCTGGGCGGCAAAACCAAAAAACCCGATCTCTACAAAAATCTAAGCACGCTCGTGATCGATGAGATCAGTATGGTTAGGGCCGATCTCCTAGATTGTATCGACGCCTTTCTGCGCCGCGTCTGCCTCTCGTCCCGTCCCTTTGGTGGCAAGCGACTTGTCCTCTTTGGTGACCTCTACCAACTCCCGCCGGTTGTAAGTCGCGAAGAAGAGGGGATTTTTCGTGCTCGGTATACCTCACCTTTTTTCTTTAGCGCGGATGTCATGTCGAGGATTGGTCTCACCTATATCGAGCTCGATCACATCTATCGTCAGCGTGATGAGGAGTTTATCGAGGTTCTAAATGCACTACGGGAAGGCAGTCTTACCACCCCCCATCTCGATCTCCTAAACACTCGGGTCTCGCCTGATTACGCCCCGCCCCCCGAAGAGATGATCATCAACTTAACTGGGACTAATAGAACGGCCGAGACCTACAACACCTATCAGTTGCATTCACTAACCGGCAAGACCCACTCATTTAGTGCGATCAGTACCGGCAAGTTTGATCACCGTACCGAGCCTGCGCCGCGTGAGCTAACCCTAAAAATTGGCGCGCAGGTAATGCTCACCTGTAACGATCGTGAGAAAAGATTCGTCAACGGAACCGTGGGGAGGGTCGAAGAAATCGGCTACGCCAACTCGCTCCCCGTAGTTTCGGTCCGCCTCGCCAACAACAAACTCGTCGATGTCAGCCCCAATACTTGGGAGATGTTTAACTTTAGCTACAACGATAGGACTGGCAGGATCAAGAGTGATGTTGCCGGCACCTATACCCAGCTCCCGATCATGCTCGCCTGGGCCATCACTATCCACAAAGCACAGGGCAAAACATTTGATCGCGTCATCATCGATCTGCCTCAGTCATTTGCCCATGGTCAGACATATGTCGCCCTCTCCCGTGCGACCTCGCTCAGTGGCGTCTATCTCCGCCGCGAGCTCACCCCCGGTCATGTCATCATGGACCCAGTCGTCACCACTTGGCTCACTTTAATCCGCCAAACCAGCATCATCCTCTAGCTTGAAATTTTAACCATTTATCCTATAATTTAATCCTTGGCGGCTATCCGAGGGTTGTTAACCCTCGGCTGCAAAGAACTTTAACAAGAGTCAACCCATGCTAGACTTCAATCATGAAAGGATTGAAGTC
>QEVC01000012.1 GCA_003576945.1 Candidatus Microgenomates bacterium | reverse complement strand
AGCCCGATTTAATGCATTCTAGGGAAAATATCACACAAATAGCTGGATAACAAGCACAAAAGCCTCAATTTCAGCAACCTGTTTGCTTTACTTTAGCCAAAGTACTACAATAAAATTATGATACGCATAATAGTGGTCATGCTTCTTGGACTGATACTTTCATGTCTGACTCATCCTGTATATGCGGTGACGCTCGAAACCGGTGGCACGAATTATTCAGTCTTTGATTTGGGTGCATACGGCACCAACCCCACAGAGGACAACTGGAACAGTCTCAAATACGTATTGACGCAGTCTGACCAAAACCCAATCCTAGTATCCCAACAAATCGCGGCGCTATGTGAGAGTGGTCAAAAAAAGATCGGCCTTATGCTTTGGTTTATTCCTCAAACATATGATTCCGACTGGGCAGATTCCTCAACCGGCAAACCCACCCCGAAGGTGCAAAACAATATCACCACTGTCTTAACGTTCATAAAAAACCAAAAAAATAGCGCAAACCAGCCATGTTTTAACGAAGTTCAGTTCCGCTTCGCGCCGATGGGGCCAGCGCATCCACTTGGATGGACAGCCTGGGACGAAGCGCAGTACCTCGAGAACAAAGAGTTTATCTGGTTTACAAGAAACCTCGTCAAATCCACTCTTTCTGGATCTCATGTCGCGGTCGTGTTTGACCTTGCCGCTGAACAAGCAGGGCAAACCAACGGCATGAACTCGAATTACCTCAAGCGATTGTGGAAAGACTATACCGACGCCTTTGGTGTTGTCGACACCTACGGGTTTTCCATAGCCTGGGCACCAGGAAGGTTTACCAAACTCATTGAAGTTTATGATTCAGTCGGTAAACGACCAACTCAGCATGCTATTGATATATACGATATATTCAATACCAATCTTGTCTCGCAACTGGAGAAGCTCTATAACGAAATGAAAGCAAGCGGCGAAGGAAACACGCCAATTCTTATTCAGGAAACGTACTTTTCCGACCAACAAGCATGGAACGAAATCCATACAATACGAAACACTGGTCTCAATATCCGCTCAGTAATGCAATGGCAAATGACAAGACGGGATACATTCAGGGCAGACGGGGTAACTTTTCGGCATTTTTCCACTATCGCTCCCGATTATATCTATTACGGAGATGACTATAATCCTGTCCCCCCACCGACCAATCTACAATTTACCTGTGTCAATAACGGCACGCAAGCAATTCTCTCGTGGAATAGCAGCGCCTCTGCATCTTCCTACGCATTCCGTCTCGATGAGCTGAATAACAACCTGACAAGCTGCCAGTACGGCTGGCTCTGTCCGGAATCGACCGATCTAGCAATCGAAGCACTAACAGCCACATCATATCAGGCCACTATTCTGCCTGGTCAACCATACAACTGGTGGATACATACGCGGGAAAGCTCAGGTGCAATAAGCGACCCAGCTGTAGAGCAATTCAGCTGTCCGCTATCAGTAAAGCCCGGCGATCTGAATGTCGATGGCCGGGTGGACATTTTTGATTTCAACCTGTTGGTATCCAAGTATGGCAATCCCTATACAATCTTCGATTTTAACGCCATAATAAAAAACTATGATAACTAAACATATTCTAAGGCTAGTGGTTCTAATAGTCGCAACTCTTTATTTCACCCTCCCTGTTTCTGCTACCAGCTATTATGTCTCTCAATCAGGCAACGACAATAATTCAGGCAGCGAAGGCCAACCCTGGCAGAATCTCAGCAAAGCCTTCTCTACTGCACGCGCTGGCGACACTGTCATAGTTAGGGGTGGTACTTACACTGCCCCGCGCACCGGGTGGAGATTCACCAACTCTGGACTTCAAAATCAACCAATTACTATAACCAACTATCCTGGCGAACAGGTTATCCTCCACAACCCCAGTATGGGCACTAGCGGCAACTACACCATCCGCTGTCTGGCAAGTGATCCTTCCGTTAACTACGTCACAATCAAGGGCACAAGTCTCACTACCGCCCAGAGTATCCCCAATGGTCCCACTAGCAACAAAGGCATAGTTCTAACCGGCGTTAATGACGCTATTTCTCCCGCAATCGTCGCCTACCGCTGCGACAATTGGGAAGTAACTGGGGTAGATTTTATCAATGTTGCCTATGCCATTTTTCAGCGCAAAGTTGACTACGGCGCTACCAGTGCCGACCGCTGGAATGTTCACCATAACCGAGTCTACAACTTCTATCGTGAATCAGGAATGCAGTTTAACGGCAACGGAAACACAATTACAGACAACGAAATCTACAAAGTTAGTACCCAATTTAACTCTACCTACGGTTGCCAACATCTCAACTTATTGGGCAACAACAACGTGGTCCGCAACAACACTATCTCTCGTCGTGGCAGCACTTATCGTTGTATCGGCATCTTTTTTGAGTGGGATCTAGCCGACAATAACCTCGTCGAAAATAACAATATCTCCGAAGTCCCAGTCGGGATCTCATTCTTTGGTGGTGACAACAACATCATCCGCAACAACAATATCTCAGGTACCGACGTAGGGGTCAATATCACCTCGCATCCTGATTCAGTCACGGCCTATCCTTGCAATTTCAGTCATTTCATGCCTCAAGCCAACGATACCTCAAACCCCGATCACGCTTACTACTACCCCCACGACTGTCGGAGTAAAAACAATCGCATCGAAGGTAACCACTTTAGTGGCTTCTCCACTCTCCTTCGCCAAGGACCTATTCAAGATAGCTCAAACGTGATGACAGACACCATATCTTCCCAAACTCCCACTTCAACAAGTCCTAGCACACTTCCCAGCCCTTCTCCGATCCCCGGCGACTTAGACGGTAATGGTGTCATCAATCTGCTGGACTTCAACCGACTCATCCAATTCTTTGGCAACCCCTACACCATCCTCGATTTTAACGAGATCCTCCAAAATTTCGGCGAAACCAACCGCTAATCCTCATAGCTCCTCATAGCTCTGATATCTAATTTTGACACAAACAGGCAACATTGGTACACTACTAAAGTAGATGCTCAACATGCCAAAAAAATCCATGCGTTCCAAACGAGTTGTAGCTTCAAAACCGCAGCGTTCACTCAAAGCATACGTTCTCACTACTTTAGTCTTTGCCCTCGTATTTGGCCTCGTCGCCCTGCTTGCCCGCCAATATCTCAGTCTTCAAACCCCTAGTATTAACCGGATTGGTCAGTCTCAATCACAAGACAAACTCGATGGCACATTTGTTGATCTTTACAATGACGCATACTCGGGTATCACTCTTGCCAATCTCCCTCGTTATCTCGACGAAATTAACAATCTCGACTTTAACACTCTTATCATCATGGATCTCGCTCGCAAGAAGCCAGGATCTGCCTGCGAAGATACCGACTTTAAATGGGTTAATCAATACAAAGAGAAGCTAAAACTTATCTTTGACTACGCCGAAAAAAATGACATCACTATCTATACCGGCCTCCTCAGCACTTGGAGTGTCTGTAACACTACTTACTCCACCGAAAATATCAACAGTACCATCCCCTACCTCAAAAACTATTCACACCCCGACAATCCCATCACCTATATCCAGAACACTTACGGCAACCACCCTAAGTTTGCGGGGTGGTATATCCCCGACGAACCATATCTTGGCAGTTGGCCAGACCCCTCAGTTGGCAACTCCTACTGGAAACAATATGTTGAGGCAATTCGCGCCAAATCCTCCAAACCTATCCTCGTTGCCCCACCTTTCTATCTCTCAGACCAAAACTACACCCCAGCCCAAATAGCCCAGCGAGCTCTAAGTTTTCAGCAGCAAACAGGGGTCAATATCCAGCTCTGGCAAGACTCCGTCAACGCTACTGGCTTCCCTGTCTACAAATCCGCTTTGTCACAATACTCAACCAAAGATTACTACGACGCTATCTCTACTGCTCTCGGCAAAGACAGTCTCTGGGCCGACATCGAGATAAGCAGCTGTTGTATCGCTACCAAAGGCGGCCTCGCAGGTGGTGGATATACTGGAGTAACCGCCGCCAAAATCAAAGCCCAGCTCGACAACGCTCCCTCGTCAGTGGCGGGCAAACGCATTGCCTGGATCGCCCAATACCATCTCACCGAAGTCAATCCCCGCGGCTACTACGGTACAGACCGAACCCTCCGCAGCTATCGCGCACTCTTCTTGCCTTCTTTATCTCAAGACGTACTCATCACCCCACTTTCATACAAATGGCTAGGTTCTCTGCACCAGAACTATCCCGATAGTGGTAACGAGCTGTTTGATCGACGTATCGGCCTCGCCAAAAGAGATAGCTCCACCAACCACACTGACCCCGCGTATGTCGGCTTAAATAATAGCGGTAGTCTCGAAATAACGCTCGCGGACGAGCACCTTATCAGTGATATTGGAATCCACTTCTTGCACCAAAACGCAGTCAACGCCCATTTCCCCTCCTCCATTAGTGTTACTTGCTCAACTAACAACTTTAACTGGTCGAGTCCCGTTGTTCTCACTCATCCCTCAAAACAAGAGGATAGTGAACTGGTAATCGGCAACTCCAAATCAAAACTAGACTTAACTTGTAAGTATCTTCGTCTAACTTTTAATAACAATAACAACCTCTCGCTCCTCAGCGAGATTGAGATAGTAGGTAGAACTACAAATGCTCCCGCTTCATTTTTTGTAGACACCCCAACCACTCACCCTGCCTATACAGCCATCGAAGCCCTCCGTCAAAAAAATATTATTAACGGCTGCACTACCAACCCCAATCGTTTCTGTCCTAATGACACTGTCACTCGCGCCCAAGTAGCCTACTTTCTCTTACGTGGCAAGTATGGGGGTGATTTTAACCCCCCCAGTCCCACAAGTCCTAGTTTTACGGACGTTAATCCATCCTCTGCTTATTACCCATGGGTTGAATATCTCAAAACTACAGGTATCACTAGCGGATGTGACAAAGACCGCTACTGTCCGTCCATCACTCTTACCCGCTCCCAGTTTGCTATCATGCTCCTCAGAGCCAAACATGGAGGTTCGTATATTCCTCCTACTGCCACCGGTACTCTCTTTAGCGACATACCTGCCTCTCACCCTCAAGCAGCCTGGATCGAAGCTCTCAAAAATCAAGGTATTACATCTGGCTGTAGTACCACCGAGTACTGCCCCAACAAACCCATAACTAGGAGTGAGGCAGCCATCTTCACACGTAATGCCTTTGGTCTGTGATCCAGCCGAGCCCAATTAGCTTGACAGGGATTATTAAACAGCTATATATTTGGCTTAACATATGTCAAAACTTAAAGTTGTTAAACCTAGCTTTCTGACTCGCTATCGCTACTCAATACTTGCCTCCATAGTCATAGCTGGACTTGGAGTCTGGAGCTACTTCCGCTTTATCCAATATCCAGCCGAGGTCTACTACATCAACGATACTCCCTACGCTATCAGCGCCAATCAAGGGAACGTGAGTACCGATGTAAACGGCTGCCAGATCATAACCCCAGTGCGTTGTCCACAGGGAGCTGCATGCACTCCATACAAAGTCTGTGTCGCCACACCCGTGACAGTCACCACCACTTCACAAACCACCGTTACACGCTCCCCTCTCCCAACCGTGACCCCAACACCCACATCTCCTCCATCCGGCTGCTATACTCTTGAACCCTCTTGTGCACCCGGTCGGATGTGTGCTCAGCCAGCTAGACTCATCTGTCCGACCGATGACGCCGTCTTACCCACTCAAAATCCAACCCCTACCCCCAAGCCAAGCCTTATTCCCTCACCCGATCGCGGTATGCTCCGTTCTCTAACAGCTACCGGTCCCTGCGCAGGAGACCTAGCTTTTTCAAACTACACTGTGTTATGTGACAACAACTCTTCTCCTAGACTTAAACTCTCTAATTGTACTGAGTATACTACCGCCTATGACGTAGCTACTCAAGCCTGTCTTGCAAAATAGGAGATATTGACTTATGCCAAAAACAAAACTCAAGTCAAGCAAAAACAACCAATATACTCGCTTTTCTCACCCCATTACCTACGCGATCATCGTCATTCTATTACTCCTTGTTATCTCCTTATTTGTACGGGGTACTCAACCACACATTGCCGAAGTTTCCCAGCCAGTTTTCTCTGGTTCTGGTTGTGTCACCAATATTCAGTCACTCGAACTCAGTGGCGAGTGTCAACCAGGATCATTCAAAAACGTTGTCTTTACGTGTAATAATGACGTTGCGGCCAAGGCAAAAGATAATACTCAGTGTACTCCATACAGAGAGCTCCTAGCTTACGCTCAAAGCGTCTGCGGCAAAACCTGTCCCACTTCTCCCACCCCTATGCCAAGTTTCCCCACTCGCTCCCTTCTTCCTACTGTCACGCCTACTCCACCTACGACTCGTTCCCCCCTCCCGACGGTCACTCCAGCTCCCACCTCACCCACCCGCACTCCAAAGCCCCCTATCTATATCCAAAACGAGGATCAGTCCACCACTGATACAACCACCACAATCGTCCCCAGCCCCACAACCTCCACTACCAACTTTGAGGCACCCAACCAGAATCGTGGTAGCTTTATCTCCTGCTATCGCGAGTGCCGCCTCCGCAACAATAAATTCTTTAGTTGTGTCCGAAGTTGTCTCCAGTTACGTAGCCGTTAATCAGATACAATCACTCGATTAGACGTGTCCTGATAATTATGGCAAACAAGAGTGGCTTTACCCTCACCGAGCTCTTAATCACCGTCGCGATCCTTGCCATCCTGGTCATGATCGCCCTCGGCGCAGTCAGAGGTAATCGTCAAAAAGCCGATGATGCCAGGATCAAATCCGAACTCAATCGCCTCAAGATCGCCTTCGAAGACTACTATACAGACCACAACTGCTACCCCCCAGCTACTTATTTTGACGATGCCGAGGACTGTGGGAGCGACGAGCTCAAGCCATATCTTAATTCCCTCTCCTGCGACCCCAACACCGGTCTCCCCTACCATCTCGTTACAGACGACACTGGCTGTGAGTGGTATACCCTTTACGCTGTGCTCAAAGACCCATCAAATTTCACCATTCCCCCTACTACTATCGAAGACACCACCTACCAGTACTCTGTCTCTAGTAGTAACGTAGCTAATTCGACTAACCCCAAAGCATTGCCACCCGGTCATACCTACTACTACTGCTCATCAATTAGCAATTGTATCACTTTTAACCACCTCACTCAAACCTGTACTCCATACTATACCGACAACCCCAACTGTGATGGTGGCGCCAGTCCTTGCCAGTCAATCGGAACCTGTATCCACTTATAACTATTGTCCTATTCACAACATTTAATATTTGCTACAATCAAATCATGCGTAAATCTATCTCTCGATCAAAAAAGCCAAAAAATCATAGTAAGCAAATCTACCTAGCCCTCCTCTCAGTTATCCTCGTTGCGCTCACACTCACCCTAATCAACCTCTTTCGCCCACAGCCCCTTCAGATCGCCGAAATAAATAGTAGTGGCTCCGTCATCCTCTCGCTCGACCCTGCCTCGCTTCATCTCACCCCCAACTCCACAACCACTGTCACTCTCAACTACAACTCTCCCACCGATCCTCTTTCAGCCGTTCAAGTTGAACTTAGTTATGACCCTGCACTTTTACTCCCCTCCGACATTATCGTTGACCCTGCCTTTCCGACCTCAATCATCGCACCTACCATCGAAAACGGCAAAATTAACTTTGTGGTAGGGATCCCACTTCAGGGAAGCGCTGGACTCATCGGTAGTGGCAAGGTTGCTAGTTTTACTCTCAAGGCACTTGGTGTTGGCACTTCCTCCCTAGCTTTTACCACAAACAGCATTGCAACCACAATCAATCAGAATCAAAATATGCTAAAAACCATCAATAACATAGTTGTTGACATCGCTAACACTACTAATCCCACGTCCTCCATTTCACCTTCTTCCACACCCTCACCATCAGTCTGTACTCAAGCTGCCGGGAGTTGCTATAACGCTACTGGCGCATGCGTGCATTACACCAATGGGTGCGAGAGATCTGAACTCTGTCAATCACCTATCAGATATTGTAATTCAGGAGGTAAACGGTCTCCCTCGCCATCAGTCTCTCCCAGTCCCAGTTCTTCCCATGTCTCCCCCTCTCCTTCTTCAAGCACTTCATCAGTCTCCAAACCCCCTGCTCCCACCAACCTCGTATACAACTGCTACAACGAAGGCAGGCGCATCACCTTGCGCTGGAATAGCGTAAACGGCGCCGATAGCTATCTAGTCAAACTCGGCGATCAATCTAGCTCTCCAACCCGCAACGAAACCGATCTGGATATCACTCCCAACACTAGCTATATCTGGACCGTCACCGCCCTCGACAACGGGGTTAGTAGTGATACTAGTCGTGTCGACAACATCCCACCTCTACGCCTACTCCTACCCCCACCCCAGCACCAACCAAAAAATCCTTCTCTCAGACTGTCTCCAATATCTTTAAACCAAAATCGCCCAGTCCCACCCCTAGCCCCAGTCTCAAGAGCTCACCCGTTCCCCTCGCCTCTTTCCTCCCCTCCTCTCCAATCAGTAGTCCCGGTAGTCTCGCCGACATCTTTGCCTCTCCCTCAACTGAGCCCAAATCAAGTGATGTCTCAGACAACACTAGCTTCATCGCCAAAATCTTTATAGGCTGGCGAGCGTTATTTATCAAACTCGTTGAGTCCATAACTAGATAACAATAGGATCCAACTCTTTACGTTCAGACTAATACTCTCTATTATTAGGGTATGATCGAATCCATGCGTATTATTACTAGCCTAACTATCCTTCTTACTCCACTCCTATTCTGGACCCTCACCCCCAATTTTCTCTCTACCCCCAAAGAGCTTTTATTAACACTGGCAACGCTTTTGGTCCTATTATTAACTGCTATTAAGGCCTTTAAAACCAAACAGTTAAATCTGCCCAGCTTCTCTCAATCACTCCCCCTGATCCTTTTTTTCCTCACCTTAATTGGCTCACTCATTTTTAATCCAGAGGGACGGTCCGAGGCACTAAGTAGTAAGGCCACAATTTTGATTTCGCTTTGTATTTTCACGACAATCCTAATTCCCTTGCTAACTTCAGAATATTCCAAGAAGCTAATCAATTTAATAATTGCCTCAGGAGTCATCCTTTCACTCCACTCCCTCCTCTCTCTTACCATTCTTTCTAAGTCCCCTTACCTCCCCATCTATATGCAAAACATTAACTTTACTCCAACTGGGAACTACTTAACTACTCTGATTCTTATTCTTACTTCTGTCTCTTTAATGATCTCTCGCCTAAAACACGCAACAGTTAAAGAGAAATATTTCTACTTCGGCAGTCTATTTATTAGTACCATCTCAATCGTCGCCATCATTTCTCTTATGCTACCTGGAGGCGCCTTAACCCCCAGCCTCCTTCCCTACGCTGCGAGCTGGAGTATTGCACTCGATGCGCTCAAGCCACTGCGCTCCTTGCTCTTTGGCATTGGCTTAAGTAATTATTCTCTCCTCTACACCTCCGTCAAACCACTAGCTATTAACACTACAAGCCTCTGGAACTATCTCCCCCAATTTGCTAGCAGTGAACTCCTGACCATCCTTCCCACCGCTGGTATTACCACCACTCTCGCTCTACTTTTTATCATGTTAAAATCACTCGTTGGCACTTACTCAACTCCCATCTTTAGTGCTACCATCCTCATCACTCTCTCCCTCCTCTTCCTTCCCGGCTCACTCCCTCTCTATCTTTTATTCTTTGTCTTTTACGCACTTAGTCTAAAACACACCTATTCCGAACTGACTCTCCCCACACCCCACCATCTAACCGTTAGCGTGATGATTATTGGACTCATTTTCTTAATTGGCATAAGCCCTATTAGGTCTTATGCCAGTGAAATTATCATGCGACAAGCACAGCTCGCCCTCGATGCGGGAGACAGTCAAAAAGTCTACGATCTTCATTTGCAAACTCTTAGATTCTCACCCAAGATTACCAACTACCACCTCAGTTTTGCTGACGTTAACTTCCGCCTTGCTAGCTCACTCTCTCAAAAACCAGATTTAACCGACGCAGATCGCGCAACAATCACACGCTTAATTCAACAAAGCATTAAAAGTGGTAAAACTGCTATCCAACTAAGACCCAATGATAGTCGCACTTGGTTAACTGTTGCCAAGATTTACCAAAATCTTGTAAACGTGGCCGATGGGGCAGAAAATTTTGCTCTTGAGACCTTTAGTCGCGCTCTATCCTTAGATCGTGCCAACCCCAGCCTACATTTAGAGTTTGCCGCCCTGCTCTCACAATTAGCCGACAACCAAAAAGATGCCAGTAGCGCTGGGACACTACGTACTCGCGCCATCACTGAGATACAAACCGCCATCCAACTTAGACCCAACTATGGTAACGCTTACTACAACCTCGCCAAACTCTACGAGAACACAGGCGACTACCCTCGCGCCATCCTCGCCCTCGAAACTACCCTCAAATATCTAGAGGTCACAAGTACGGATTATTCAAAGGTTGTCAGCGAATTAGAAACGCTTAAGGCTAAACCTATCAACTCAAATCCTCCCGCCACACCATTACCATCACCCACTCCAATACCCATGACAGAAAACAATCAACTCCCAGATAACTCACTTTCTACTCCTTCTCCACTTCCCTCTCCAATAGATGGTGGTCCTCTAGACCTTCCCACAGAATAAGCAACTTACGCTATACTTAAACTCATAGTTAATATAAACAACAGGAGTAAAAATGACTAAACAAACCCAACCCACATTAACCGATCATGCTGATAACTTAAGCAATAAATTGGAAGGGTTCTTTGTTGGTTCCCTTCCAGCATTACCAGATAATATTAAAGAGTTTATCGTCAAAGCCTCTCCCTACTTAACACTCATTATGATGCTCCTTCTACTCCCCGTCATCGTGGCAGGTCTCGGCCTTGGAGCAATTATTACTCCCTTCTCTTTCTTGGGCGGGATCGGGAGTGGTTTTAGCTTCATTCTCGGGATGGTATTTGCTTTTGGCAGCCTGATCCTTAGTCTCATGGCTCTACCCGGGTTGTTCAAACGCGAAAAAAGAAGCTGGAAGCTCGTCTATTACTCTAACCTTCTTTCTCTATTTAACAACCTTTTTACTGGTGGCTTAGGTAGTATGCTATTCTCCGCATTATTCTCTTTCTACTTCCTCTTCCAGGTTAAGGGTAAATACACTAAATAAGTCAGGTGTAGTAAAATACAAATCTGCGAGGGCCCTTAGCTCAGTTGGTAGAGCGCTTCTATGGCATAGAAGAGGTAAGCGGTTCGATCCCGCTAGGGTCCACACACTCAATTTAACAAGCTAACTAAATCAGCTACCTCTCCCATCCCTGCAGAGACCCACGCCAGTTTTTTTCCTGTTTCTTTTTCAAATTCCCTACCAATCATTTCTCTCTCACTCTCATCAACTAACTCCCTCTTATTCACCACCACGATTTCGGGTTTTTCAGCTAACCCTTTCCCATACTTTTCTAGCTCCTTCCTCACAATTTTATAGTCTCCAATTAGTTGCTCCTCCCAACCTTCAAGGTGTAACCCCGTAGGCTCAGGCGCTAACACATGTAGTAGTGTATTAACCCGCTCCAAATGGCGCAAAAACCAGGGCCCGATCCCCTTCCCCTCCCAGGCATCCTCAATCACTCCTGGCACGTCGACGAGCACAATCCGCTTATCATGCACCGTCGCCACCCCCAGGTTTGGCTCTAGGGTTGTAAAAGGGTAACCAGCGATCTTAGGGTTAGCATTAGTCAAAGCCTTAAGTAGTGAACTCTTACCAACATTAGGTAGCCCTACAATACCAACATCAGCCACTACCTTCAGCTCTAGTAATAGGTATTTCTCTTCTCCTGGTGTCCCCGGCTCAAACTCCTGCGGCGTCTGGTTGGTCGAGCTACGGAAATGCCAGTTCCCTCGCCCTCCTCGCCCACCCCAGGCTCCCACAAACTCTTTGCCATGGCGGTCCATATCTACGAGCATTCTCCGCTCTCTTATTAACTCTTCAAAAACATCTCTGTTTCTTAGATTCTTCTCAAAATATTCCTCCCCTACTTCATAAATTACGGTTCCCACTGGGACCTTAACCACGATATCTTCCCGATCCTTTCCATGCATTTTCTTGGGCATCCCACCTTCCCCGTTTTCTGCTAGATATTTCTTTTTAAAGTTAAAGGGAACCAGGTTCTCCATGTTCTCATCAGCCTGGATTATGACATCTCCGCCCTTTCCCCCGTCCCCACCGTCTGGCCCCCCTTTGGCCGCAAATTTCTCATGGCGAAACGAGAGTTTGCCACTCCCCCCATCCCCTGCCTTAATATAAATTCGTGCTAGATCTTTCATATTTGCCCATTATAACAGACAAATAGTTCAAAATAGATCATATTTTTACTCTGCTATACTACATTCAATAATCTATTGGAGTTAATATATGGATTTTTTACTACCTCTAATTATTTTCATCGTCTTAATCTCTCTCAAACAAGTCAACGAGTACGAGCGCGGTGTGGTCTACACCATGGGTAAATTTAGTTATCTCATTGGCCCAGGTTGGAAGTTAGTAATCCCCATTTTTCAATCTTTCCGCAAAGTTGATATCCGCACCAAAGCTGTCGATGTCCCCAAGCAAGATACCATCACCAAAGACAATGTGACCTGCAAAATGAATGCGGTTATCTACTACAAAGTAACCGACGCCGGCAAAACTATTAATGAGGTTGAGGATGTCTACTACGCCATGCTCCAGCTCGCTCAAACCACCATGCGCCGGGTCGCGAGCGAAGCTACGCTCGACGAACTCCTTAGTCAGCGTGAGAAGATCGCTACCAAAATCCTCTCTATCGTCGACAAACACGCCACCGATTGGGGTATTGATGTCCAAACTGTTGAGCTCAAAGATATTGAATTACCCGAGAGTATGATCCGCACCATGGCCAAGCAAGCCGAGGCCGAGCGTGAGAAGCGCGCCACCATCATCAATAGTGAGGGAGAACTCCAAGCCAGCCAAAACCTCGCCGAAGCCGCCACCAAGCTCGCCAAAGCTCCCGGCGCCCTCCACTTGCGCACCCTCAACTCAATTAACGATATTAGTAGTGACGCCAGTAACACAATCGTCTTTGCCGTCCCGATCGAGGTACTCAAGGCCATTGAGGGATTTACTCAGAAAAAATAATACATACTTGCAGTGGTGACGAGACACCTTGTCATCGTGTAGTCACCAAAGATGGTCGTGTCTCGGAGTCCTATGCGTTTGGCGGATCAATTGAGCAATACGCCAAACTTATTAGTGAGGGTGTCACTTTCCTAGATCGCATGCACGTGGACTTATCTAAACACCATTTTATTTTTGATACTAAATAGTAATTAGTAAATCTATCTAATCATTTCTATATCATTATTATCAAATAATTCAACTATCTCCCTAGGCACCCTCCCCCTCCATTCTGTATCATCAACTCTCATCAAAGCTCTTACCTTAATTCCCTCTAATTCATCCCTATTATGTAGTCCACTTTCATATACCATATGCCCCGCTTCTCTAAAGATAGACAGTACCCACTCATTATTACTAACCACTACGTCAAAATGTCCAGTACGGCGCTTTAGATCCATCAGCCACGCTTGATCACTCGGGTTGTCTGGGCAACTACAAATTCTCTTAATTCTCGACTCAACTCCAATCCCCCTTACCACCTCACAAACCATTCTTTTTCTTATTTTATATTTCCAAGGATTACTTTCCGTCCCCGACTCTTGTGAGCTCCCAACTGCAACAACAACACGCTCAGCAATATCTAAGCATTTTTTTAGACTGTACAAATGTCCCTTATGAAATGGCTGAAAACGACCAATAAACAGTGCTGTCTTATATTTTTTCATCAATAAATAATAATACACTTCTCCTGACAATTTTTTTTGAGTATTACGTCGCGCCTGAGTTTGCATTCATTTATCATGCGAGTTCATTCCTGGTTTAATCACAAACCAGGTTGTCTACGAGCAATAGCATGCAAACGAAGAAAAGTAGTACACTCAAGAAAAAATTATCAGGAGAGCATGATTCTATTTCAAATACCCGAGCGGATCTACTTTACCTGCTGGCCCATGGATTTCAAAGTGAAGGTGTGTTCCCGTAGAGCGTCCCGTGCTACCCATTTGTCCGAGACTTGCTCCTCTTGCCACTCTCTGTCCCGACACTACCGAGAGCGAAGATAAATGAGCATAGAGCGTTGTATAGCCATTACCATGGTCTATCACCACATGATTACCGTACCCAACACTACTCCAGCCTGCAACCGACACTGTTCCCGCATCAGCTGCCAGGATTGCACCGCCATCGCGGTTCGCAATATCAATGGCTGGGTGATACCAACGGTAACCCTGCGTAATGCGACCAAATCCAGGCCACACAAAATTACCCGTTGCCGCAACCGCTCCAGCATCAGGCGTTAGAACGTTCGCAAATCTCGGTGTCGTCACGCTCGGTGCATCCGGCATCACCCCGTCTGGGACGATTAAAGTCTGTCCCGCAACGAGCGCAAAGGTTTCGTCGTCAGAAAAGGTGTTAAAAGGAAAATCGACGATTGCCTGCTCCGATGATTCAAACTTCTTAGCGATTGAATAAATCGTATCTCCAGGTTTTACTTTGTAAACAAGTCCTGTTACAGGCGGGACCTTAATTACTGTTCCTGGTTTTAGTTTCTTAAAATCAACACTCTCGTTCGCCCATTTAATGGTATCTATCGAAACATCAAATTTTTCGGCTACCCCAGAGAGTGTATCGCCATCTTTGACTGTATAATCTCTCACCTCAGATGGTGGCTTGTCCGAGACCAGTGTCACCACTCCTGCCGAATCCAGTGTTCCTAGCACCTCTCCCCCTACCCCATTAGATGTCACCACATCTTTAACAGCTTCAAAACGCCCAAAAATCCTCTTTCCATGCACTGCAAGGTAAGCACCAAGTTGTTTCAAAAATTCACCAAACTCTTCTCGAGCGGTCATCTCAGTCATAGGCGGCTCTATCCTAGCAGATTAAGCGCTCTTTCTCAAACGAGAGAAGTAGTCCTGAAAATTGTCTAGCCAGTTGTCTAGATAAACTCCGTTAGGCACAAAAGACTTCAAGTCAAACTTGAGCTCATTCTTATTGATCTTCAAAACTTTTTTTTCTAGTAACTTCCAGGTAGAATCTAGGGTATACGACTGCTCTCCCCCATGTTTTAGAACTTCTGGATTTGGTCTCACTCCCTTATTCATATACCAAATCAGATCATAAAAATCTCTTCCTTTAATATCTGTCCCAGCAACTTCACCTTTTCGCCAATTTCTCTCAAGACACGCCACCATCTTGCCTGCCATCAAGCTAGGCAGGTCAAAATGCTGTATCACCATGGCCTGCCCGTGCCGCACGAGCGGCGTTTTTTGCACTGTTGCATGTTTTGTCATGTTGCTCATCTCTACCTTAACATGAAGTTTTTCACTCATCCTCGGCGAGAGTCCGATTTCGTTCATTATCGGCACACGCAGGACAAATCGCCTGATCCCACCCTCCCCACTCTGCTCATAAACATCTGCCCCCTCTATTTGCATTTTATTTTTGCAGTACTGCGCGAGTTCATCCCCAAAACTAGCAACACCCACTCCCATGCTATTGTCTAGATCGATATCTTCCGAGAACCGGTCCAGCCCATACACCACCTTGGCGCATGTTCCACCATAAAACACTAAGCTTGCATACTTTTTGCGGTTGTATATAAAGCTCAAAACATAAGAAATCAAAACATCTTTTGCCACCACTCGGCGCACATCAATGTTTGCATTCGCATACTCCGGATCATTCAAAGCATTTAATATCTGTCTCGTGACTACTCCCATCCAGACCTCCTCAAATTATCCCTAATTAACTTCATTTTTGGACTCTGATATTTGTTAACCCACTCTTCAAATTCGAGTTTTACACTCTTGTCGAGGTGAGTCAAATTAAGCCGCAGATCTTCACTCAAAAAATACATATCCTCTTTGATTCTACTCGGAGTCTTGCGTAGGTATAACAGGTCATATAGGGCTTTAGCTACACTAGCTTCTCGCACCATTATTCCATCCATCAACTTCTCACTATATCCATCAAATAATTTGTCAGTAATATTTGTATAAATAAACCTTCCTACTGGGTTCTCTATTTCTCTGGTATGTTTGGTCGTCACACAAGTAACATTAAATATTGCTTCTGTCATTACTCCATACTTTTGCAGCACCCACTCCCCACTCAAATAGCTGTGCGGCTGGATTATGTTGGCGACCATCCCTACAAAGTCCGGGTTATCACGATATCTGTCATATTTCGCTCGACTCATGTATACACCATTAGTTAATCTAACTACTTTATTTGCTTTATTTTGTCGAGACAACCACACTCGCGCATTATGCACCGAAGCACCCTTCATCTGCATTACCATTGTCAACGTAAAGTAAGGTAGGTCAAACAGTTTTTCCATATTTCATGTCCCTAAGTATACATTTTTTGTATACTTTCCTACATAAAATCACATTTTCAACCCCACGTCAAGCTTCTCAAAATCCCCCTTTACTTCACCTGACTAACTTATGTGTTTGAGTAAAATCAACTACTTCTTATTTCTTCTTTGAAAAATCAGGCAAAAGACCATTCATTACTGGCTGCCCTGGAATCCAAGCACCACTATTCATATGAGCTTGACGATTTCTTTCTATAACGTTATGGGCAGCATCAACTCTTTCACGTTGAGAACGTTCCTGATTAGCTTGCGCAATTTCAGGATGAACTTCAGCATTCGCAGCTGCAGCTACTTGCGAGGCCTCAACTACTGCCGTCATATCCCCATTCATTCCAGTTTCCTCGTTGTTCTTACCTACTTTTTGAAGTTCAACATTTAAAACTGCTGTCGCATCAGCCAATCGCTTCGCAGCTGCCTCGCCATTAGTGTCATTCGCTCCTCGATTGGGTTTATTGTCAACTTATTCAACCTGAGTCATAGATATCGCCTCCGCTATCGTAATTACAATTTACACAAATTATATACTATCAGCTAATTACCCCTCCTTCAGCATCGCCAGGAACTCTTTGTTGCTCTTGGACCTCGCCATCCGGTCGACCATCACACTGGTGCGCTCATCATCGTTTAGCATGTCGAGCATGCGGCGCATCACCACGATGTTTTGGTAGTCTGCTCCGGAGAACAGTAGATCTTCACGGCGAGTTCCTGATTTGTAGACATCAATCGCGGGGAAGATGCGTCGCTCCGAGAGTCTGCGGTCTAGGACCAGCTCCATATTGCCCGTACCCTTAAACTCTTCGTAGATTAGTTCGTCCATGCGAGAGCCAGTATCTACCAAGGCAGTACCAATGATGGTAAGTGATCCCCCATCCTCCATTTTGCGGGCCGCGCCAAAGAAGCGCTTAGGTGGGTAAAGGGCGGCCGGATCAAATCCACCAGACAACGTACGACCCGATGTTGGGATTGCCAGGTTGTAAGCACGAGCGAGACGGGTAATTGAGTCCAAAAGGATTACCACATCCTTCCCCTCTTCTACTAGTCGCTTCGCTCGCTCAAGCGCGATCTCCGCTACTCGAGTCTGGTCTTCGGCTGGCTCGTCAAAGTTAGAGGCAGCACACTCCCCGATCATTACCGACTTCTCGGTTACTTTTTCTAAGTGGCGACGGATATCGGTTACTTCTTCGGGGCGCTCACCAATAAGTACAGCCATTAAATGAATTTCAGGATAGTTTTTAGCTATTCCCGTCATCATGTCCTTCATAATTGTGGTCTTGCCAGCCTTAGGCGGTGCCACCACCATCCCCCGCTGTCCACGCCCGATTGGCGCGACAAGATCTATTACGCGGTTAGAGAGTGGAGCTGCCCCCATCTCGAGGGTAATTTTCTGGTTAGGATAAATCGGCGTCATGTTGTGGAACTTGACACGCTTATTAAACTCAGCCGGCGACTTCCCATTAACCTTGGTCACAGTCACGAGGCCCCAGTACTTTTCGTTATCCTTAGGCTTTCGCGCTGTCCCCTCTACATAGTCTCCAGGGCGCAGCCCGATCCGGCGTACCACCATGCTAGAGATATAAACATCACGCTCCGAGGGCGAAAAATGAGGGCGTAAAACGCCGTGACCATCAGCCGAATCATCAAGGAATCCCGCCACATTTTCGATTGGTTGGGTGTTAACTGCCGCGCTCATATTGTGATTATTGTTTACATAAGTGTTTCCGACTGGTCGGTTGTTCATCGGTGGTCGATTCATCATGGGTGGTCTCACATACGTTTTTGGCGCCACACTTGTTGCCACATCTTGTGCAACTGGGGCAACTGACGTAGCAACCCCTTCTTCTACTTTTGACTCGGTCTTAGCCGCCTTCTTTACTGGCATACACTCTCCTTATGAAATATATTGTTGTAAACTCACAAACATGTAAAATCTAATCTTAAAACTAAATTTCCTGGGAACAATAGGTAGTATCGCAAATCTAACTCAGTTCGTCAACTATCAAACCCGCCACACTCAGCACTCTTAACTTTTTACTTTCAACTAGATACTTATGACTTGTCGCACTCTGCGCGACTGTATCAGTTACCACAACCTCATCAATCTCGCTCATCTCCAATTTTTCCTGCACTCCCTGTAGATATAGGTGGTGCGTCGCCGCCACACTCACTTTTTTTGCCCCCATCTTCTTTAGATACTCGGCACTCTCCATCATGGTAGACCCTGTTACGATCATGTCATCCACGATGACAACATGTTTCCCTGCTACTTCTCCACTCATCCCAACCACCCTGACTTCTCCAGTTTTTAGATCACGCCGCTTATCCATGTAGGCTATAGCTAGACCCAGTTCTCTGGCAAAGTACGAGCTGGCTTTTACAGCGCCCTCATCTGGCGCTACTACCACATAGTCTGCTTTATTATCACCAATTTTTTTCTCAAAGTAATCC
Source organism: Candidatus Microgenomates bacterium (assembly GCA_003576945.1). Classification (GTDB taxonomy): domain Bacteria; phylum Patescibacteriota; class Microgenomatia; order UBA1400; family UBA12108; genus GWF. The sequence continues at coordinate 18,949 of QEVC01000012.1, read as the reverse complement.
TTGAACAGTGGCTTGGCCGACAGCTCAATCACTGGGATGTCAAAAAATCCCGTAATCGCTCGATTGTGCAAATCAAAGGTAATTAACTTTTTAACTTTAGTTGTTTGGATAATCTGCGCGATCACTTTGGCAGACAATGCTTCACCTGGCAAGAACACCTTGTCTTGTTTACTGTATCCAAGCCATGGAACCACCGCCACCAACTCACTATACCCGGCTCGCGACAGTGCGTCGGCGAGGAGGCAAAACTCGATAATCTGCTCATCTACAGGTTTAGAAAAAGATTGTAATATTGCCGCACCTCCACTACCCCTCCCCACACTCACCCTTTTCTCATCATTTGCAAATTTCGAGATCTTAACTTCGCCAACATCAATTCCCAACTCCCACATCTTCTTAACCAATCGCTGATTGCTTGCCCCACCAAATAGTTTCATCTTTACCTATTCTACAACGAAAAATAATCCAACATGCCCAATATTGGGGGATTATGAGCCTGCCCTATCTCACATATCCCCCAATGCTAAGCACGTCTTATTGTTTAGCAACATCAAGTGATTATAGGTCGTAACCCTACCTGTAGTGTGTAGTCTTAGTGCTTACACACAAAATGTAGCTTGACGACTATATAACAAGGGTGTTAAAGTGCACGTAACGCTTCCGCATCCTCAAAACGCGCGGAACGTCCTTGAATAAGAGCATTGCTACACGTGAACCCAGGTTAAGGTGATTCAGCGGTAGGAATGCTCTTTTCGTTTCTACAGCAGCAAGGTTTTAAGGCTTGCTAGGGCAGTATATAAACTCATTTTCAAAGACCAATCAAGATATTAGCTTGATCTAGCAGGTATTATCGCGCGTTTCTTGCCTGGAGTCAACCCATAATAATTTATTACCAACAAATACACATACCCCATAACATAAATAGATCTGGAAAAAAGAGTGAATGAGGCATTGTGGATAACTCATGGAAAAGAATCCTAGGTCTGAATGAAGTGGTTTGTGCAGTGTAAGTACAAACAATCATTGCAGATTATATCGACTTGACCAACTCTGCCACTTTACGATAACTATTTTTCGAGTAAATGGTCGTATAACCCAGTTTGTTCGCTTCTTTAACTCTTTTGTCATACATATTCACGTTGCGGATCTCACCAAGTAGTCCAACTTCGCCGATGGCTACGGATTTTTTTGGCAAACTCTTACCACTCGCTGAGCTAGCCACAGCTAGTACTACAGCAAGGTCGATTGCCGGTTCTCGAACCGTCAACCCACCAGTTACTTTAACGAACACATCTTTTGTACCAATAGAGAGCTTCGTGTATTTTTGCAAAACTCCGAGTAGTATTTGTACTCTCCTAACGTCCACCCCCTGCGAGACTCTACGTGGCACGGGTAGCTCCGAATTAACTACGAGGGCTTGCACTTCTAGCAGTACTGGCCGGGTCCCCTCCACCACCACCGCGATCGCGCTCCCCACACTACCCTCTTCTCTCTCCGAGAGAAAGAGCTCAGATGGGTTAGTTATCTCCTCCATCCCACTCTCGTTCATGCGAAATACCCCCACCTCATCCGTTGCCCCAAACCTATTTTTTTGCGTCCGCAGCAGGCGCAGATCATAGTATCTATCCCCTGTTAGCTCGAGTACCGCGTCTACCATATGCTCTAGCACCTTGGGTCCTGCCATCTCCCCGTCCTTTGTCACATGACCGACCAGTATCACGGGCACATTCTTAGATTTTGCATAGGCAATAATCCGCCCCGTACACTCTCTAATTTGCGACACAGAGCCTGCGAGACCCGGCAAATCTGATGTATATATAGTTTGAACAGAGTCAATAATAAGTAGCGATATAGGCTCTTTATTAACTGTGCTTACTATCGTATCTACATCCATTTCCGCAAGCATTTTGAGGTTAGTCTTACTCCCATCTCCTCCCATCCGATTTACGCGTATTTTTACTTGTCCCGGCGATTCCTCCCCACACACATATACCACATTCGACATGTTAAGCGACAGTTGTGTTAGTAGTGTCGACTTACCAATTCCCGGCTCGCCCACCATCAAAACCACCTCACCAGCTACCAACCCTCCACCCAGCACCCGATCCAGCTCCCCAATCCTCGTACTAACTCGCTCTCCCACTTTTCCCTCTACCTCATCCAACCCCAACAACTTCCCCTTAATTTGAGAATTTGACCCGCCTGTAACGTTTTGCGTAGCATTTCGGGCAGGGAATTTACGATTTGAAATTTTGTCAGAAACTAATGTTTCTGATAGCGTATTCCACTTTCCACACTCGCCACATTGCCCTGCCCACTTGGGACTCTGCGCCCCACAGCCACTACATTCATATATTACGCTAGACTTAGCCATATATTAATAGTATACCCAACTTAATATTTATCTGAATAAAGCACTTTCTTAATAATTCTTGCGATCTGTATCATCTCAGCCTCACTCTCCCAACCTACCGAAATTCTCAAAAATCTTGGGGTATAACCACTTTTGCGTGCGGTTAAATATATCCGAGTAGTCGGCATCCCAAAACTAGTTCCTGCCGACAACTGTATCTGCTCTTTCTTCGCGAGCTTGATAATCTTTTTTATTAAACTCTGATAGTAATAATATCCTCTCTTATCAGGGATTTTTGCCACGATTTGAGTCCCATTAAATTGGTAAAGATTAGCCGGGAGCTTAACCATTTCTCCCCAAATCTCGCCTTAGATAATTCATTACTTTTTCCATATGATGATTATAATAGCGTTATGTTTGATTTGCTAAACTACTTTCGCTCAGCTCCCACTCCGCATGTCTGGCATTCTCACTCAACTCAACAATCACGTGTTCTAATTACTGCCGGAGTAGATGGTGACGAATACGACGGTATTTGTGCTGCCCAGGCACTTATCCAGTCTTATAACCTACCTATCCCAATCACCATTATTCCCATTGTAAATATTCCAGGATATCTCAGTCATACTAGCTACAATCCTCTAGATAAACGCTACCCCTAACACATCTTCCCAGGTTGTACTTATGGTAGTAGTAGTTCTCGCCTGATGTATCAAATTTCAAAATATGCTAATAATGTCGAGTTATGGATTGATCTACATGGTGGGGCTAGTGATGAGCACCTCAATCCCTTTGTCTGGGCACAACAAACTGGCAATAAGGTAATCGACCAGCAAACGACAAAACTGCTTTCACATTTAAAAGCTACCACACTATGCACCTCCCGTCCTACTCTCAGCCCATCAATCCCTCTCGCTCAACATAATATTAGCTATATCCTCCTGGAGTCGGGCGAACTAGGAAGGCCAACAAATAAATACACTGCTCATCACCTTTCATGGGTAAATACTATTCTCAAAAACTTAGACAAGGAATCCAATAACTCATTTATCCCAACCTACAAGACTATAAAATATCAAAAGCGAACTAGTACTATCCCAAATAAATATCTCTGGTACAGTGAAAAGAACGTTGCTGTCGGTATAGCCTAATGAGCAGAAGATCCACTAGGAAGTAAATTACCACTGTTCTCAAAATACTTTCCGACTTTGTCAGCAAAACTTAAAGTACATAGCTCCAAAAGTGTAAGGAAGAATATTCCTAGGGCTGAAGCTACGCTCACCTTTTCGCCGCTTGGTCCATGCTCACCACCGCTCATACCTACTCTTCGACTGCCGAGAGTAGCCCTTTGAGCTGCTCTTCTACACTCTTCCAGTCGCCATTAGCACCTCGGATCTCCTCAAAGATCCACTGTAGGTCTACCAGGATCTGGTCATCCTTGACTATCATTTTAGTTTTACTCATTTTGTCCCCTTTCAACTATGTACTATGTACTAACGTACCATGTACTGTCGGCTATTTATAGCCGACCGGCACTTCGGTGAGTACGGGTCCGAGTGACATTCTTCGGTTAGCTGGATCTACGTTCTCAACGAGCACCTCGATCTCCTCACCCATCTTAAGCTCAGGGAAAGATCCCATGCGTGAAACGTGGATTAGTCCATCCACGCCTGGTTCAAAGTTCACAAATGTGCCAAATGGCGCGCTACGTGAAACAGTCCCCTTAACCGTAGTTCCGGCGGGATATTTGTCACCTGCACTGGCCCATGGATCATTCTTAAGTTGCTTAATAGAGAGGTTTAGTTTACCTGTCCCCTCCTCAACTCCCATTACTTTGACCTGGACACTATCTCCGACTTTAAGATACTTGTGAATATCGTCTACTTTCTCCCAAGAGATCTCAGAGATATGGACTAGTCCCTCAACTGTGACGCTTCCTACATGGATCGCCACAAAAGCGCCAAAGTTAAGCACGCCAGTTACTTTGCCCTCTAGAACATCCCCCACTTTGACTGCCTTGAGTGCCGTCTCGCGCTCTGCCATAACCGCGGCCTCAGAGACATGTTTCTCCGAGAAGATGAGTCTATTCTTTTCGCGATCTACCTCGATTGGCTTAACGGCAATTACCTTGCCCACTAGTCCTTGGAGGTTGCCCGCAAAGGCACTCCCAAACTGGGAGCTGGGGATAAATCCTCGTAGTCCCTGCCATTTTACGATCATGCCACCTCGATTTAGCTCAACCGATTTTACCTGCACTTCAGTTTCATTCTTGAGGTAGTCTTCGAGCATGTCCCAGAGCTTGCCCATCATGGCGCGGCGTAGTGACAAGAGGATTTGACCCCTCTCATTCTCATCAGACGCCACATAAACGTCGATCTCGTCGCCGATTTTGATGGTCTCGATAAATTCTTTCGCAATTTCGTATTCTTTATCAGCAACCACTCCCTCAGTTTTGGCTCCCACATCCACGAGTACCATCTTGCGGTTAACCATGGTGACTAGTCCGGTGATAGTTTCACCTTTTTTGGGAACGGTTAAAGTGTATCCAGAGCTAGAAAGTAGATCCTCCATGGTAATAGATGATCCCTTTTTCTCGGCTTTAACTTCTCCTACTTCTTTTTCTTTCTCTACAATCTCGACTTTCTTAGTTGCTTTCTTTACTTCTTTGGCAGTTGTTTTCTTCTCCACGGCCTCCTCACTTTTAACTTTTAACTTTTTACTTTTAACTTTTGTTGGCATAGTAAATAATCCCCTTTCTTTTAGAAGCTTTATTCTACCTCAAGATGAAAATTACTTCAACCAAGTTCTCGTTACTTCGTTGCACCTGGGATTAACTCTGATGGAGAAATCTCGTAAACACTAGTGGGCACTTGTAGGGAAATCACAAAATATCTCACTACCACCACTAGCGCGCCCAAACCAACGGCAATCAAAAGCAGTCCAAAAAACTGATTATTCCTAATTCCCATCGGACTCATCGAAGATTTAACTACTTTTTTGACTGCTGCTTTTTTAGTTACTTTTTTCTTGGGCATAGAACTCCTTATTTCTGTGTATCTACAATCCAATATACACTATTTTAGGATTCTGCAATAATCCTGTAGACCTCTACATCCGCTACCACAACATGAGCAACCCTCACGACCGCTCAGGCGCGTTTCACAGCTACGAGATCTACGCCAAAGACAGCAGTGGCAATGTCTCGTTCTGGCAAGGTTGGGAGTTTGTCGGTTATCCCGAACACCGCACCCAGCGCATGACTCGGCGCAATGAGCAACCAGGATACGATGTATTCAACGGGGTCACATGGCCAGGTCGTAGCCAGTTTATCGTCTCTGGACCAGATCTTGTTGACTGGAAAAACTTCTTACGCTGCGAACAGTGGTACAAGCACGCTGGACTCTGGTCCTGGGACGTTTCGGTGACCATTTGCGGCGCCCGTACCTACTACACAGTCGACGAACACCTAACCGATGTTGCTAACCCTGCAACTTGGCACCTCACAGGTGATGTAGGTGGTGCCGTTTCTGGTCCCAGCGCATGCCCCGCAGGCTATCTGCCTCAATTTGTCGCCGATTCCTTCCCCAAAAAGGGTGTTTATTTCGAAACAGGCAATACTGCCGAAAAAGACTTTCCCACAGACGGAGTCACCGTTCCCAATTAGCGTACTTGCGCAACCTCTATCTCCGCCAGCTTGGCTTCCCAACTAGCGATAAGCTTCTTAATATTATTCGTATAATCTGGCCAAAAGTTCTCTACAATACTCCAATTACCTAGCTCTATCGCCTCCTGATACAACGCTCTCTTTCCTTCAATATCTCTCCTATGTTCAATCAGGTCATCCAAATGTTCGTAAAATAATACGTAAAAATTTTTCTTAAATAATATAGAATTAGGATTCTGCTCTATTGCCTTGCGATACAACCTCTCTGCCTCAAGCAGGAGCGCGTTTTGCTTTTCGGGGTCTCCCTCATACATCTCCAAGAAGCGCGGATCACGCAAAAGTATGGCGAGGTTGTTATGATCAATTAAGTTCTCCCCCACCTCGCCTAGACTCACCACCTTGTGTGGCGCCTTGCCCCACACGCATTTCCACTCACTCACCTCCCCATCTTCTTGTAGTAGATATTGTTTGCCACTTGTCCTGCTTATTGTCTCTTTATCTGGATATTGCATCCGCTCACTTGACTTTTGTAGCACATTCACCCAGCATCCCGACATCTCCTCTTGAGTCTTGTTTTCTGTTCTACAATTAAGTTCCATCTCCACGCGGTACTCCCCCACCCTATACCCTACACAAACATGTCCACCTTCAAAATCATTGTTATTCAATACGGCTACATTTTCTATCTCTGCCTCAACCCCAAGCTCCCGCAAAATCATCGCCATCATGAGCGTTTTGCCTGCACATACCGCCTGCCCCTTAATAATTGCTTGTCCCAATAGCGAGGCGTGGTCATGCGGGAAATGCGAGGCAATATAGCGACTCACCTTCCCCACGCTACGCGTAAGTGATAAGACATCATTTAATCTAGGATTCTCCTTCTCGCGCACGCGCTCTACCTCACTCTTTATTGCCTCTAGGTCAACCGGTTGCTCACTATCATTTTTCATCTTCTCAACTAGTAGGTAAAAATTATGCGCGCTAGCCAGGCGCAAAGTATCATCTTCTATCGCCCTCGCCATCTCCTCTGCTTTTGGGGTGCTCACCATGCGGTACAACTCCAGTGCTCGCAACTTACGTTTGGCTCGTTTATCTCCATCTAAATCTTGCCCGCTCCCTTCAACCACCCTCTCCCACTTTGCGCTCCACTCCGCTTCCGTCTCTCCCGCATCGAGTGCAAGCGATTTGTGCAAAAATCTGCGCGTATCCTCACAAGCATTAGTCAACTCACTCACTCGCTCTCGCTCTAACGCAAGCACAATCAAATCACTATTCTTTAGATTATCCAGTGAAGCTTGAAACACTCCTAATTTAGCTAGTGCCTTCCCTCCCAATCGCTCCAACTTACTCTTGTTTGCCAACATATATGGCTTTTTGTTATTTTCTGGGTCAAAGAGCGCGCTTACTCTCTCTCGCACAACCATCCTCATCTTGGCGAGTTCTCCCAGCGTCAAGCTCTTCTCTCCCATCTCAAACTCGATTGGCAATATCCCCTCTTCATCCCCCTGCAACCACAACTTCATCTCTTCAAAAAAATTCCATTCGTCATACTCTGGATCACTTTCCCTAGGCTCTGCTCTCCCACCCCATTTTTGCTCAAGTGGCCCAAGTAGTTTGGCAACCTCCCTCGCCATTCCAATTGACTTGCCCTTGCTCGTCGTCGGACTAACCGCCGCGCTCTGCCGCAGTTTCTCCGCCACCAATAGAGGATTTAATCTACTGTCTTGTCCTTCCCATGCCATACACAATCAGTATAAGCTATAACAGGCTAGTCCAATGTGAGTTAAACCCACATTAGCTACACTTTTGTTTGTTTCATTTGTTGTACCTTTTTGCCCATAAAGATCTGATAGTTCTTGCGAAGATATAGAGACATGAGTCGTGCTCCATAATGTCTTTCTGGTCGAATCTTTAATATTAGGTTAATTATCTCCTGGGGTATTTGGAAATTAAGATGGTGTGGTCTTCGGCTCATGTCGTGCAGACCTTCAACGCCCATTTGTTTATATCTTCTGTACCAGTAATAGAAAGTAGAACGGGCAATCCCGAAGTGTCTGCAAGTTGGCGCAATTTTTCCAACAACATCTTCATGGTATTGGATCCAACGTAACCGAACGCGCACCTTGGGTTCTAGAGAATAGGGAAAATCGTTTGTCATAAACCTCCTTTATTTGATCGTATCAACAGTGTAGGAGATGTATGGTTAATTCATATAATCCCGCCACCGACTACACGCCCCGCTTTATCATAAAACACTGCACTCTGCCCTGGTGCGAGCGCAAAAACGGGTTGTTTTAGTGTTACTGTATCACCGTTCAGCTGTGACACTGCGGTTAGCTCCCCCAAATTTCTCACTCTCACCCACAACTCATTAGGCACTGAATCCATGTACCATGTACCATGTACCAACAAACTGTTCGCATAACACTCCTCACGCTCTCCTACCTCCAGAATATTTAATTTTGGGTCTTTCCTTACCACATATAGTGGTGGCATCAACGCGCTCTGACTTTTAGGATTAACCTTCCATCCACCCCTACTGCCAATGGTATAAAACCACAATCCTTCATGACTCCCGACCAACTCACCCCCCCACATTACACTCCCCGGATTTGTCCCCAACTTTTCCTTTAAAAAATCTCTCACATTCAACTCCCCTATCATGCAAACTCCCATCGAATCTGGTTTATCTGCATTTGGTAGCCCTAGCTCATGCGCTTTTTCCCTTACCCAACTCTTCTCGACATCCCCCAACGGCCAGAGGATCTTGCCAAGTTTTTCTTGTCCTACTTGCCAGAGAAAATAACTCTGATCTTTAGTCTTGTCTTGCGCCATTTGCAAAAACGGATTCACGGATTTACGACTATACGGATCAACGTTACCTATTCGCGCATAGTGTCCTGTCGCCAAGTAGTCATAACCCTTTTTCACCATATATTCGTATAAGAGTCCAAACTTGATATCACGGTTACAAATAATGTCTGGATTAGGTGTTCGGCTGCCCCTATACTCATCCAAAAAGTACTTTACTACCTGTTCTTTGTACTCATGTCTTACGTCCATCACCTCAAATGAAATCCCCAGTTTTAAGGCTACTTGGAGGGCATCCTTTTTATCCTGATCAGTGCGACATCCTGGCTCGTTATATGCCTCGACAAATACTCCATGCACCTCATATCCCTGCTCCACGAGCATCGCCGCCACAACACTACTATCCACCCCCCCACTCATTCCAACTAGTACTTTTTTACTTATCATATCGCGTTATTGTATCCGTTGACCACTACTCCCACAACTGTTAATATGAGCTCATGACGCTCACTACTCAAGATCTAAACGCCATCGGCCAGCTAATCGACGACAAACTAGAACAAAAACTAGAGCAAAAGCTAGAGCAGAAGCTAGAGCAAAAGCTAGAGCAAAAGCTAGAGCAGAAGTTAAACGAGAAATTTAAAAAAGAACTAAGACCTATAAAAAGGGATATTAGCAATATTAAAAAAACTCTCAACCTTGTTATTGGCCAGTTCGATCAAAGATTAAATCATCTCGAAAAACATACAACTCACCCACCCAAAGTCACTTCTTATATTCCAGCTTAACCCACCACCACCGCAAACTGCTTTAGATCTCTTCTTCCAATTAACATTTTTGTCCTAAGCCTAGATCGATCCGCAATCGATATTTGCGTTTTAACTCTTCTTCCCGCCATCCTAAAAGTTACCCCTACTATCTTCCGTCGCTTGCGGCCTAACGCATTCCGAAAATAGTCGTAATAAAGCACGTTATCACTCTCAGTAAGTCCTAGATCCTCTGCCAAAGTTTCATCAATACTACTCCCGTCCGCTCCAGTATCAATCTTGGCTTTCACTACCACATTTTTTCCATTTAGCCCATGGACCTCGACTTCTTCAAATGCTCCCACTGTCTTTCTTCCTAATCCTTTTTCCTGCAATTTAGGGTCTGCAAACAAAGCTTGTGCCACCCGGATCCCATGTCTCGGCGATACTACCTTTAGCCCTTGTACTCTATTTAGTCGCTCCCACAAACCGGCTCGATTGGCTATCTGGATTTTTAATCCTGGCTGTGCATTTACCTCCAATATCATCGGCACAGCTCCACTAGGTTCAATTTGTGAAGATTTAAGAATTTGTGATTTATGATTGACATCAACGGGCTGCAGCACAATGTCTGATGCCATATAGCCCAGTCCAATCGCCTTAGATGCCGCAACCGCTGTCTCTAGTATCTCCTCCCATTGCGGAATATGAATTCCTGATAACTTTCGCCGTGTACCCGGGAAAACATCAATTGGTCGTCCGTGGTGTACCCCGTAAGTAGTAATCCCCGTCGCGATATCTATCCCCGCTGCCGCTGCTCCTTGAAATAAGTTAGCTCTCCCTCCCGACTCTTCGGTTGGGAGTCTCACGTAACTCATAATTGGAATGTCGTTAAAAACGATCACACGGATATCTGGAGTCCCGTGATAGCTATACTTCTCAAATACCGGGTGTACCCTAACTCTCTCCTCAATATATGCAATATCTGGCTGGTCATCCATCGAATATCTCCCCGATAAAATATCTGCGATATGTAGTCTAAGGTCAGCCGTGGCATATGTAGCTCCTTGTGAGTCTATCCACTCCCCTGCATACTCACCCTGGCGTTCAATCACAACAATTCCTTCACCTCCCAAGCCATTATTAGGTTTCACTACAAAATCAGGTGGCAGTGACAAGAAATCAAAATTTTCTAGCTGTTCTTGTGTAGATATTCGAACAAAAGTTTTTGGCACTCTTACGTGCGCCTTATGGAGGTTTTCTTTTGTTAGTAGCTTGCTATTTGCAATACGCTTGCCAGTTCTAGTGTTATACCTCGAAGTATATAGGTGGTTACGTGAGTTAAGTCCTAAAAAGTCATGGAGTTTCATGTGTGCCCTCCGCTACTCTTCTTCGTCGTCCTTAACCACTCGTCCAAACAATAGGTATTCTGATAGTCTAAGTCCTGTGTACTTACCCATAAAAATGTCAATTACGGCGAGTCCAAAGAAAATTATTTCAGGCGCTAGGATTACCACTCGCTGCACCATTTCCCATCCCAAGATCAATGAGGTAATAATCGCAAGCCCGACAGTCTGTACAATTAAGGTTCTTGCCTCCCCTGCGCTTCGTCCAGATTGCAAATCGATAAAAGTCTCGGCTAATAGCATCAGTATCAAAATCGGGAAAATACCAATACTAGTCAGGTTGTCATATCCCCACTCCCCTGCCACAAACATGACAGACAACACACCAGCCGACACAAACCAAAGCAGTAGTGCCACTCTCGGTAGATACTGCAACCGAAAGTTCTTAAGCAAGCTTCTAGATACAATGGTAACCGCAAGAGTGAGACCAAACAAGATTACTCCTGCCCAAACTCCCGTTGCCAAGAATGCGACCGCCAAGAGTGCTGGAGTCAAAATCCCCGTACCCCTGATTCCGATCAGGTGACGCGAAGCCGCAACCAACGTAACGGCCAGGGGAAACAAAATAATCAAGACCAATGTGTTAGCGGGCACCCCCTGCTTAACCGCCCGCTCCATAAAATATCGCAAAAAATTATTCCATGACAAAGCTCCTACTGGATGCTCCTCGATTAGACGAGCCAACTTACCCTTAACCTCAGGTGTCGGCTGCGTAAGATCAGCCTTGGGTTCTGGGTCTGTTGCTACTATCGCACTCTCTGTGGCAACCGCGCTGCCCGTTGCATTCGCACTCTCAGTGGCATCCTGAGCCAACACTCTGCCCGAAAAAATGTTTAACGCAATAAGTAGAACAAACAATATCTTTCTCATTCTCGCCATTATACCAAAAACTCCCGACATGTCGGGAGTTTGATTGGCTTGCGAGACTTATTAGTCTGTATTTTTAAAGTAGTGGCTCAAATGCGCTCCAGGATTGCGCACCTCCTACGATTTTCTCGTTTATAAAGAAGGTTGGCGTTCCTGAACCTCCAGTCAGAGACTGTACGATTGCCATATCTTCAGCTGGCTTTCCGGCATATTTTTTACTATCTAGACAAGATTGCAACTTCTTACCATCAACTGAGTTACCGATTAATTTAACTAATTCGTTGGCCTTGGTTAGATCATTGCGCACCACATCATTAATGAGATCATAGCCTGCTTTTGTCATTAGCTTATCGTGCGCTTCCCAGAACTTACCCTGTTCGTACGCACAATACAGTGCTTGTGTCCCGACTTCGCCGTTGCCATGTCCATTCGAATAGAGGAACAAGAACGATGCCTTACCCGCATCAACCAACTTCTTGATCTCTGGAACTGGTGGAACATAAGTCCCCCCATCTGCTTTCAACTTAAACTGAGCACTAGTGTTATTAAGCTCAGGATGTAGTCCTGCTGCAATATGACAGAATGGACAAGACGGATCCGACACTTCCGTGATAATCAAGTCCGCATCCTTTTTCCCAAACGTAATATGCTTGCCGTCAAACTTATCTTTAATCACGCCCAAATCAATTGTTGTTGGTGCAGTTGGTTGTTGTGCTACTTGTTGTGTACCTGTTCCAATTCCTTTTTCTAGCATCTCTGTTTTTGTTTTATAGACACCGAGAAAATATGATCCAACTACTAGTAATATGACCATTGCGTATTGCTGGATCGTCTGCTTCATAATAAACTCCTCCCAAATATATCGATAGTAAACTATTCCTACTATACAGTAATTAACATTTAACGCCAAGCCTACCAAACTATCTCAAACTAACCTGTTAGTATGCAACCTTAAACTTATCCTTCCCCCGAGCATACTCTGATCTCTCAAATCTGGTTCCAGCTCGCTCCACGTCATCACTGGCAAATCCATATGCTAGTTAATCATACTCTTGACAAAAAGTAGTAAAAGTAATAAATTATTACTTACATGCTCAACTCAATCGCCACCAGCAACGCCAAACATCAAGTTGTCATCCCTAGATTTGCCAGGAAAGCGCTTGGAATCACGGATCCAGTCCAATATTTTGTTACAGTCACTCCTGATCAAAAAATCACTTTTGAACCCTTCACTGACATTCAGACCTCTCAAAGAGCCAAAAACCTCGCCTATCTCAAAATTCTCAAGTCTACCCAGGGAGCATGGGCAGGTGACGACTGGCCAGAGAGAGAAGCGAGACAGAGAAGAATTGAACAAAAAGCAGCTAAAGAGCTCCGCAAAGCATGGTAATCATCCTAGATACCAATATCATCATAGATCACCTGAGACTCAAAGGACAAGATTCAGTTCAATTTAGTCTGATCAATAGTCACTTGGATGACTCATTCTCGATATCTCCAATTACAATCCAAGAACTATATTCTGGAGCCAGCACTCTACGCAAATCCCCACTATCCTTGCTCAATCAAACTTTATCAGAGCTCGACATTCTCATGTACTCACAAAAAGTCGCAGAAATTGCTGGGAAAATTATGAGAGATTATCACCCCTCCTTTGCCGACGCCGCGATTGCCGCAACTGCCATCCACTATGGTGCACACCTAGCTACACTTAACACCAAAGATTTTGTAGGTATCCCTAATCTCAAAATCCTCAAACTACCTTATGTTTAACCACCTCCTCAGCTATTGCCTCGGCCATCCCGGGATCAAACATATTGGGTAGTATCTTGTCCGCTGTCGGCTCCACTAGCCTTGCTAAGGCCGCCGAGGCCGCCTGTCTAATTGCTGGTGTCACTTTAGTAATCCTCGCTTTTAGTAGCCCCTTAAATAGTCCAGGGAAGATCAAAGAATTATTAACCTGGTTCGGGTAATCCGACCTCCCTGTCCCCACCACTGCGGCTCCTGCCGCCTTGGCCACCTCAGGCAATATTTCGGGATTCGGGTTCGCCATCCCGAGGACTATCGCATCTTGGGCCATATTCTTAACCATCTCCGGCGTCATTATCCCGCCTTTTGACACCCCAATAAACGCATCAGCTCCCACTATCGCTTCGGCTAGTCCTCCACTCCTCCCACTCTGATTAGTTATCTTGGCAAACTCCGCTTTTAATCCCTTTCCATCCGCCGTTATAACCCCCTTACTATCTAGGATTATTACCTCTTTTACCCTCTTCCCTTCAACTTTCACCAGCTTGCCATTCTCTCGATCGAGGGATAGTAACATCTGTGCAATGGCTAGTCCCGCCGCCCCTGCCCCCGAAATCACAACAGTTAAGTCTTCGAATTTTTTCCCGACCACCTTTGTCGCGTTAGTTAGAGCCGCGGTCACTACCATCGCCGTCCCATGCTGGTCGTCGTGCACGACCGGTATCCCTAGACTCTGCAACCTATCCTCCACCTCAAAACATATTGGTGCCGCAATATCCTCAAGGTTAATCCCACCAAAAGACGGTGCAATGGCTGTCACAAAAGCAACTAGCTCATCCGCCGTATGCAAGTCCACACAGATCGGTACCGCATCCACTCCCCCAAACTGCTTAAATAAGAGTGCCTTCCCCTCCATTACCGGCATCGCGGCCACTGCCCCAATATTGCCAAGGCCCAAAACTGCCGACCCGTCCGAGATCACTGCCACACTCCGCCCTCGCATGGTGAGGTTAAATGACTCCTCCGGGTTAGTCGCTACCTCTCTACATACTTGCGCTACCCCTGGGGTATACACCAGTGAGAGATCCTCTCTCGTCTTGACTGAAACAGTCGGTGTGACTCCCAACTTACCCTGGTGCTTTCGGTGAAATTCGACTGCTTGTTGGTAAACGTCCATATATTCCTTTCAAATAAATCAGACAACCAGAAATTCTGATTATCTGGCTATCCGACTATCCGGTTCTCTGAGTTTTCTGGTTGTCTAAAATTCAGCCACCTCTCACAATCCAGTGCAGCCGCGATCCCCATTCCCACCGCCGTCCCTGCTTGTCTGTAACGATGATCCACACAGTCTCCTGCCGCAAACACGCCAGCAACATTAGTCATAGTAGGCCACTCCACCTTAAGCTTTACTCCCTGTAGGCTCTTAGCAGCTTGCGTGAGGATGTAGCCTTCATGATCTAGCTCTACATTCGAATCCTTCAAAAATCCCGTCGCCGGGATATGTCCAATCGCAAAAAATAATCCTTCTGCCTCAACGGTTTTTTCAACTCCATCCACATCTAGCACGAGCTTCTCTACTCGCTCACCCTGGATTTCTTTGAGGTTAGTCTTCCACATCACAGTAATTTGCTCTTGGTAGTTCTCCAATCTCTTTTGCATAGCCACACTCGCCCGCCACTTATCACCTCTAACTAAAATCGTAACGTGTGAAGCAAATTTAGTCAGTGCAGTCGCATCTTCAATTGCTGAGTCGCCTCCGCCAACCACATACACATTTTTTCCTTTATAAAATGCCGCGTCACATACCGCGCAAGTCGAAAATCCCTTCCCCCAATACTTCTCTTCCCCTATTCCGAGTAGTCTTGGTGAAGCGCCCATTGCCAGGATCACTGCATCATATTCACTTCTTAGCTTGTCTAGATCAGTAACTGTCTCATACTCGATTCTGGCCCCAAATTTGGTTGCTTGCTGCGTCATCGTGACCATCAATTCTGGCCCAGTCTTCCTCACTACCCCAGGGTAGTTTTCAATTTCTGTTGTCTTAGTTAACTGACCTCCAGGCTCTTCCCCTGCGTATACGACAGTGTCTATCTCAGCGCGACTGGTATATATGGCTGCTGCGAGACCCGCAGGCCCACTTCCTACTATCGCCACCTTGCGTTTGTTCATAACTATATTCTATATCTCTATTAAATAACCTGTTTTATTAGCCCTTCATACATGGGCTTACCCGCAAAACCTACTTTGCGTGCTACCTCTTTACCATCCTTAAACATAATGACTGTTGGAATACTCATTACTCCATATCGCTGCGCAGTTGCTTGGTTAGCATCTACATCTAGCTTGCCCACTACCACCTTGCCCATATATTCATCCGCTAGCTCGTCAACTACTGGCCCAGCCATCACGCATGGCCCACACCAAGTAGCCCAAAAATCCACCATCACTGGTTTATCTGATTTTAGAACTTGATCATTAAAATTTTGATCAGTCAATGTAACTGTATTGGCTCCTGCCATATATCCCTCCTCTTAACTATATTGCTATAATTGAACTCTAACTATACCCCACTATCCCAGTATTAGCCAAGCCCCCATTCCTAGCAAAACCAAGGCCAAAGACAAATGCATCCACTTCTTTGCCTTATGTTCCCACTCTTTCATCTCAATTAGCCGCTGTCCACGCCACATCACAATTAGAACAACAATCAAAGGGAGCACAAAAAGAAAATTGTAGTAAAGAAAATAAGCCACAATTAGTGGAAATGCCATCCCCGATTGGGAAAGTATTGTGGCCGTTCCTACATATATTGGGAGTGAGCATGGTGTCTCAAGTAGTGTTACCAACACCCCTAGCAGAATTGTTGTAGGATAGTTCGCTCGCTCTATTAGCGACATCAGTCTCGCTTTTGACGCAGTCGGGATCCTGAGATGTGGTCCACTCTCTATTCCCAAAAAGTCCTTAAACTGGATCATTCCTGCAATAAGCAGTGCTCCTCCGACTACATAATTAAGAATTCTTGCTTCCTCTGTAAAATCAAACTGAGAAACAAAAGAATAAAGTCCAAGTCCAACT
The DNA here is from genome assembly GCA_003576945.1 of Candidatus Microgenomates bacterium. Lineage (GTDB taxonomy): Bacteria > Patescibacteriota > Microgenomatia > UBA1400 > UBA12108 > GWF. Next base: position 2,275 of record QEVC01000012.1, on the reverse strand, counting down.
ATTAAATAGGTTAAAAATACTGTCCCAATATACAAAAGGCCAGTCTTAATCACTCTCTCTGGTTTTTTTACAAAAACTAATAGGTAACCGAGTAGCATTACCATCATTCCTATTGCACATGGATTAATCCCATCCACGATTCCCGCAACAGTGACAAGAGGTAGAGACAACAACTCCCCTTTCCCCGCCAAATAACACGCAATTCGAGTACACTCAACTGCCATATGTCTTAAATACTACTACCTATACGGACTTAGCGCCAGCCTGATCAAACCATAGCCAACTAGATATGTCACCACTCTCCACTCTTTTTTGATCCTCCATATCACTCCAAACAAAATTAAATCCAGTATTGCCTCCATCCCCCACCACGGGATTCCCATAACCAAGTTGGTAAATTCTCCATTTACGCCATTTGCCACTCTTCCAATAGCTTGCGCGAGTGGTAATGGCGTAACCACTGCCCATATCAAGTTCCTCCCATAAAACCAGACATACCCTCCACCCAGTAGTAAAGCTCCCCAAATAGACAAACCCCCATTCCATACCGCCAACATCCCAAAAATGTTAGCTTGATAGTGATTAAAGTATTCAAATACGTGATAAGTCCTCGCACCTACTAGCGATAATAGTAATGTGATAGGAATTATTCTTTTGAGCCTCGGCTCTAAATATTCTGCAATATTCCACCAAACTACTACCGCAATTCCAATAATCAGTCCATACCAATGAAACATTATCCCACCCACAAACTAAGTACTCCAAATATCCCCGTCACAACCCACAAAAACACGAGTTGCTCCTCATCCGTCACCACCCGCTTAATCAACCAAAATAAGCGCAGGTGGAGCCTCCGAGGGTCTTTTTTCTGCAACCGCCAGCTATCATACAAAATGTGCAACATTACTCCCATTACTACCCCTTTCCCAAAGAGTTGTGGGGTCGAAGTTACAGCAAAAAATGCGAGCGGCACCCACACCACCATAAATAGACTCGATCGAAAAGTTAGCCTCTCGGCCTCAAGGCGACGCTCATAAAGCAAGGTGAGGGCTGTTATGTATTGCTTTTGCTTCCAATACCACGAAAATTGCTGGGCAATCTGTGTCCCAGGATAACTATACGTATAAACGATTCTATCGATAAACAACAATAATACCCCGATTATTACTCCGAGCACCCATCCCATCCAATTAAGGTAATGTGCCAGTCCTTCGATTGGAAAAAGTCCCTTGATCACAAAGATAAAAAGTCCATACCCGACCGCCATCGGTAAATGAGTTAAAACATACTTCTGCATATCTTAACTATATACTATTTCACTTGTCCTAGCTTAGACTTCAGCTCTCTTAGTTTCCACATAAATATCCGCCCTTTACTCCGTGCGTTCGGCGCATCTAAGGCAAAAGTCCGAGCCGCATCCAAGAGTCCTCTCGGCGTATTTTTCGCTAGTCGCATATACAATGATTTATGCGCTAAGTCGTCGAGGTCAATGGCAAGTCGGTAGGCATAGTCCTGAAATTCTCGCGAGATATACTTCCCATCTTCTTTTGGTTTGTATTTTGCCAAAATATCCCCAAGTAAAGTAGGTTGAATCTTGTTATTGTCCATACATTTGCTCTATTTCTGTATATGTCGTAATCTCAGTCACACTTTTGTCATCTCTAAACTTAACCAATCGGGGAAAGCGTAGGGAGTAGCCAGCGCTATGGCTCGGCGACGTGGTTATCTCATCCGCCGCGATCTCCACCACTATTCGCGGCTCGACCCAAACATCGGGGGTTAAGCTCTTTTCCACCACATACATATCTGGTTGCTTACTACATTCTATTTTGCCTAGGCGACCGTACAGCAGTTTAAACTGCTCATCAGTTAGCCCGGTCCCGATCTTAGCGATGGTTAATATTTTATCTTCACCCGCCACGCCCACCAAAAATGCTCCAATCCCAAACCCACTCCGCTTCCCCTTCCCCCAGTAGTAGCCCATGACCACACAATCTATCGTATCTGAGAGCTTACCCTCACTATTCTCTACCTCTTTTAACTTAACCCAGTTAAAACCAGATCTTCCTGGTTGATATACCCCACTCACCTTCTTAACCAACACCCCCTCTAGTCCGGCTGATAACTGCTCAGCATGATACTGCCTAATCTCATTAGGATCATCAGTTTCGATTTGTGAATTAAGACTGAGAATGCTTTTTGGCTTTAATACTTTTTCGAGGATATTGCGCCTCTCACTTAATGGTTTGTCAATTAAACTGACTCCATTTAAGTA
>QEVC01000028.1 GCA_003576945.1 Candidatus Microgenomates bacterium | reverse complement strand
TTACAAGATCACGACCTGTGAGCGGATCAACAGAGTATGTACGTGTAATCAGACATGTACCTCGACGGCGCCAACCAATCTGAGTGTGACACAGGGGGCGAGCAATGGGTCAGCGACTATTGCGTGGAGATCGGGGACTAATGGAGCGTCACAACGGGTGTACGTTGGAACCACACAAGCGGCAGTAGATAGTGGATGTACGACAGGGACGTGTATTGTGAATGCGAGTATTACGCCTTTGAGTGCTAATATAAACTATACTTATCCAGTAACTGGGTTGGCATCGAATACGCAATATTTCTTTAGAGTTGTGACATATGAGAACTCGTCGTGTACGCCGGGAATAACAACAAGCTATACAACCCCCAACCTCAGTCTTTCGGGTAGGGTATACCTAGACGAGAATAATAATTGTGAAACGACCCCATGGAGCCTCGGTGGGTTAACGGTGACGGTGCGGGAAACAGCGTACTCTGGGAGTGTGGGAAGTGACGGAAGATTTGCGTTTTATGGTGGGGTGAGTAATCCGATAAACTACTTAGATCTAGCAGGTTATAGCACGACATATGTTCCGAGCACCGCAACTGGATGTAGTGTAGGGGCAACTCTAACATCGGTAGCCAATCCGAGCTCGACAAACTACTTTTACTTAACCCCAAGGCGTGAGGCGTGGTGGCAGGCAGTGGGTGCCAGCGTGTATGCGGGAGGCAACGTTAGGAGTGAGCTGCCGACTGCCAACACAAACTTGATTGAGGTGGGGAGTGGTGGAGCTATTGGGGCTCTCATGAGAGCAAGTGGGACTGTGGACACGGGGGTGGGATCGGTTTCGACTGATGGATATAGCGCAACAACGAGATATCGCGGCAAAATTATGAACTACGACTATTTTGCGGCACACATGGGGGTGACGCCAAATACGATCAACGATTGGGTGGCAGATACGATGAACAAGCCTGCTAATGATCCTAATAAGGTTTTCTACTACATTAACCCCAGTGGGAGTGAGGCGAGTGTAAGCACTCCTTGGACTGTTGCGGCAGGAGAGAGTTACGTAATTTTTGTAAATGGGGACCTTCGAATCGCGAGTAATATTGTCGTTGCTAACGGGGGGTTCCTTGCATTTATTGTAAACGGGAGTGTGAGAGTGTCGCCCGCAGTTACTGACGTTGCGGGGATATATGTGATTGATAACACGCTAATTACCGAGAGCAATGGGGGGACTGATGTGGCCGCTAACTTTCAAGGCAGCGTGGTGGCGTGGAGAGGAGTGAATCTCGGAAGAGACTTGGTTGCGGGGAACTTAAACCAAGCAGGAGAAAAATTTACCTATCGAGCAGACCTCTTAAACAACATGCCTGATTCGATGAAAGTCTTTGCTTTGAAATGGGAAGAGGTGGTGCCTGGGACTTTTGGACAATAGGTAAGCGTGGTATTTTTTGGAAAATGAGAGTTAATACTGGCCGATTGCGCTGGTGCTTAACATAAAATAGGCGAGAATAATAATGATTAAGAAGCAGCCTCAGGCGATCACGCCAACCCAACCCCGAGGATCGTAGTTCATGATCTTACTTACCCCTTCGCCGAGGAGGGACAGCCCAAAAAGCGAGGAAAGGAGGAAGACCATCATGAGAAAGGTGGGGTCGCTCGTGTAATTCATGTGTTTTTATTGTTGGTTAAGTAATATTTAGCGCCCTTGGTGTTGCCGCGACGACTAATTAGTTTCTTCTCGACGAGGTCGCGTAGGTCGCGAAGGATGGTGTCGTCGGAGACGTCGGGGAGGAGATCGCGAGCTTCGGCCATACCCAGACTTACATACTTCTCTAAATACTCAACCAACCTGATCTGGCGATCAGAAAGAGCTATTTGTTTGCCGCCAATGGTTTCTTTTAAATGTAGGTCAAGCGAGAGTTTTTGCACCAGTGATTTGACCCGATTAAATTCGATACTTATACCAAGGACAAAGTATTCGAGCCAGGTGGTGAGGTCACCAGTTATCTCGACTGATTTGAGGGCGTCGTAGTAAGCCTGGGGATCCTGGTCATAATACTCATCTAAGCTAAAGAACTTTTTGATTTCGTAGCCTTCGAGAAGAAGAAGAAGGAGGGAGAGGGCGCGGGTGGCGCGGCCATTGCCATCAGTGAAAGGGTGAATACGGACAAGCTCGGCGTGGATTAAACCAGCTTTAATGAGGGGGTGAGTATCCTTAGCCTCTCGGCTTCTTAGCCAAGCAAAGAACTCGGAGATTAGAGTAGGAACTCCAGATGGCTCAGGTGGCCTAAACGTAATTTCGCCAGTTGTAGTATTTCTGATTACAACACGCAGGGTGCGATAGTGCCCAGCATCTGTCTCGCCCAAGATGCCTTCGACAGTCTTTTTGTGAATTTCCTTGAGCATCTGTTCGTTCAGACTAGGATTTGGTGAACTTATTAACTCATTTTTGAGAAGGTCAATGTAGTCCATGACTTCGCGGTAGTTAATGACTTCGCGGATGTCGCGCGCGCGGGCGAGCGACTCACCAGGGGATGATTCTTCGACGATTTTTTCGACTTCGTCTAAATTAAGATTATTGCCCTCGAGGTGGGTTCCATGATGGATCGTGCGCAGCCTAGCTTCATTTTGAAATTTGCGCTCCCAGGCTGGAACGAGGGGGGCGGAGGTAATGACTTCGCGGGCGGCGTCAACGGAGCCGACGAGCGTGAGGAGGCGGTTGGTGATGGAGTATTTGGGGGTGTACATAGTTGGTTAGTACATGGTACTTAGTACATGGTACTTAGTACTTGGTTAATTGATCTTCTCGATACTTTTTCTTAATGCAAATAACATTTTGGTAACTACGCTCAGCTGGACTAACACATTAGCAACCTTTAGAGAAAATAACTCTTGACTAATGAGGAGTTGTGTTTCTAGCTCACCTGCTGAACCGATTGCAATATTAAGATAGCGGACGAACTCGTTGCGCGAATGTTTGCGCTGTCCCTCAGCAATATTGGAAGGGATGGAGACTGCTGATCGACGCATTTGATCGCTTAAAGCGTACATTTCTTCTCTTGGGAGATCTTTGACTAATGAATAGACTAGTTTTACTAGCTTGATGGATTCGTGCCATACATTGAGGTCAGTGTAGTTGTTGGCTGTCATGTGTTAATTAACGCATATTATGCGGTTATTATCAATAACCATGTACCATGTACCATGTACCATGTACAATTAAGCTATGCTTTTCTCAGATTTATGTAAATATTTTGAGCGGATTGAGGCGACCGCTAAGCGACTAGAGAAAACGGAGATATTGGCAGAACTTTTGAAGAAAATCGAGCATGAAGAAGTAAGAGTGGTTATCAACTTGGCGCTAGGTCAGCTTGCAGCACCATACATGCGTCGCCAATTTAACCTAGCTGAGAAGATGCTAGTTAGGGCAATCGCGCAAAGCGTGAGGATGGGTACAGGAGAGGTGACGACTTTGTTTAAAAAAATTGGTGATATCGGCAGAGTTGTTCAAGAACTGAGGAGTGGAAGAAATCAGGCGGGTAGCGGGAGAACTATTTTGGAGTTGTATGAAAGGTTGGTCGTAATCGCGAGGGACTCGGGAACGGGGAGCCAAGAGAGAAAGCAAAGTAAGCTTGCGGAACTATTAACTAGTTCAAGCGCAATTGAGGCTAAATACATAGTCCGAATGGTAAATGAGAGCTTAAGACTAGGGTTTAGTGAGAGTACGATGCTTGATGTTCTATCTTACTGGGTTTCTGGCAATAAGGATTACAGCGAAAGACTGGAAAGAGCATACCAGATGAGACCAGATGTCGCGCTTTTGGGTGAGGAGGTGATTGGGAAGGGAATAGAAGGGGCACTTACTGGTGCGAGCGTAGTTTTGGGTGTACCTGTAATACCTGCACTAGCACAGCGACTCGCGTCGGTTGACGAAATGATTGAAAAAATGGGGAGAGTATATGTGGAGCCAAAACTCGATGGGACGAGGGTGCAAATCCATTATTCTACGTCTAATTTATTTAGTGAATTGGATAGTCAACCGGCTGATCAACAAACAATGTTTGAAGATGAGAAGCCAAGCATATGGGTTAAAACCTATACCCGCAATCTGGATGAGAATACGGCACAGTTCCCTGAACTACTCCAGATTAAAGATGAAATAGATGCAGAGAGCGTGATACTAGACGCAGAAGCTGTCGGGTATGACCCAGAAACAAAGAAACTCTTGCCATTTCAGATGACGATTACGCGTAAGCGTAAACATGGGGTGGTTGAGGCGACCAAAAATATCCCACTCCGGTTTTTTGTCTTTGACATATTATACTGCCCGTTTCGCTTGGTAAAGCGCGTCGTCGGCCTTCTCGATGACCGTGGTGTCCGACTCCATTT
>QEVC01000027.1 GCA_003576945.1 Candidatus Microgenomates bacterium | reverse complement strand
TGGGTGAGAAGTTTACCCTGAGTAAAGTCCTGAGTTTATCGAAGGACGAAGCCGAAGGGAACCCTAGTCCCGCAACCAACTAGTACACCCCCTCCGACCCTAACCCATCAAATGGATGGATGTACGCCAACTAATTCGAATAAAAATATTCAAACACTCCCTACCGTCGTACAACCCCATAATTATCGGGAAATCATCGTCTAATCTGGTGACAAGTTCGAATCCTGGTTCTATGGGGAGTGAGACTCGAACCAGGTGATAAAATTTTGTCTATGGACTACAAAATCATCCCATTTGAGAGTGTGTACACGCAGCAAGTTAAAGAATTAGTTGGCAACCTACTAGTTTATACTGGTACGCTTTCACCCACTGACTTGCCTATAGATGATGAAGATTTAGAATCAATCGCTACTGTTTATATAGGCAAAGGTGGCTTTTGGCTAGCAATTATGCAGGATAAAGTAATCGGCACAGTTGGGCTAAAAGACATGGGTAACGATATTGTCAAACTCAAACGCATGTTTGTTGTATCTGATTTGCATGGAAAAGGGGTGGGAGAAGCACTTCTTACTCGCGCACTTAATCATGCCAAATCTCAAGGATTTGCCAAAATGATTCTCAATACCAACGAGCACATGAATAGAGCACATCATTTTTACGAGAAGCATGGATTTAAGAGAACTGGGAAAACTGGAACCCAGCTCCATTATGAATTAACACTTAGCTAGCTATTCTTTTTAAGATGATATTTTTCAACAATTTGTAATGCTACTTCTGTTGGACTCAAGTTCGAATTATCAATAATAATACCATCTCTACTAGGGTATGTTTCAAGCATTTTGTATTGCTCAACCCAGTTGTCGAATGATTCGGTTTTGTGCATTTACATATAGCTGCTTCCATTTGCGCACTTTTTAGATATAAATTTAGATTTTTAGGAACGATCAAATGACGACAGGATCGCATTGATATAATCCACTCATGAGGACCATAATATTTGATTTATCGGATGTATTAATTAAGGGTTTAGAGGGAGTTGAATTTTCTTTGGCATCTTATTTGAATTTACCTGTTGAACAGGTCTTCGATGAGTTATTTAAATTTGATTATCGAGAATTTTGGCTCAGTCATATTACTGAGAGTGAACTGTTCACACGCCTGATTGCACATCATAGATGGGATATATCGCAAGAGAAACTTAAAGAAATAATTTATGCAAATTTTTATGAAATACCAGGTACAAGACAATTAATACTGGATTTAAAATCGCGCCATAAACTTATATTGCTGTCTGTCAATTCTAGAGAGTGGGCTACGTATTTCGAGAATACGTATAATTACGAGTATTTATTTGAGAATACTCACTACTCATATGAGATAGGTCACACAAAGCGAGAGCCTCAATCATTCCAATATATTTTAAAAAAATATCAGTTAAATCCTGAGAATGTTTTATTGGTAGATGATTCAACCAGAAATATATTGGTTGCTAATGGGGTGGGTATAGCTGGGATCAAGTTTATTAATGCTGATCAAACTCGTAGAGAGCTTGAACAGAGAAAATTGCTTTAACTAATTTTCTTGAACTTTTTGGATATCAATTTCGTGCCCTAATTTAAATGAATAAATATTTACCTTACGCAATTATCGGCGTTTTAATTATTGTAGCGGTAGTATTTGTGTCCGGCAGGCTAAACACAAAATCGAGTTTAATCAGTACACCGCAAAATGGGGGAGTTATAACAGATATAGGCCCATCACCAATTCCTGTTTCTGAAGTCGTTTTGGATGATAAATCGGCAGTTAATGAGGCAATTGATGCCGAGTTAGATCAAGTAGACAAAGAGTTGAAGGGAATAAATGATTACAACCTTGACGCAGACGGTTTGTCTGATGAGCAATTAGGTTTGTAATATAAGTCCTCCCAAATTCTCCCCCGAAGGGTGAGAAAATCGCGCGCGCAAAAAATAGCGAAGGCGCGGCGGTGACGATTTTCCTTAAACTTCTATTTGCAATAAATTTACAACCTTTCACCTCGTGCGTAATGCCAAAGAGCCGATTTCACTATTTTATCCAGATAATTTGGGAATTTGATCCCCTCTATCACTTCACTTTCGATACTTTCTAACTCTTCTGTTGCATCATATACGGAGGGGTTCGCATTAGTTTCGAGAATATAGGGGATTCCATCTCGCATCCGCACGTCAAACCGAGCATATCCCCAAAAGTTTAAACGCCTGAATGCAGTTAAGCAGTTTTTCTCAAGTAGCCCTCTCTCTTCCGTAGTTAGTGTCGCCTGATCATAGTAGGTCTGGTTATAATCAACACTTCCCTCAGACCACTTGGCGTCATATGTTTGAAAAGCCATGGGGTTTCCGCCCTCAAACAACATCTCAACTACAGGCAGAATTGTAGCCACACCTTTGTCCTCAATTAAGTAAACTAAAAGCTCTCTCCCCGCAATAAACTCCTCAATCAATACATCTTGTTCAAATTCTGCAAGCTGCCTCTTAACCACTCTCTCTAGTTCTGACCTATTATTTACCACTACGTCTCGACTAAGCCCAATACTGCAGTGCTCCAAATGAGGCTTAACTATTACGGGATAGGGGATATTGGGGGGAATGTCGTCAACACTTGCTACTCCTACGCCCCAAGGAGCAGTAATACCCACGTCATTTAAAGCTTTTTTCATTCTGATCTTATCACCTGTCAACACAAAGAGATGCTCGTTTGAGCCAGTTATCGGAATATTTTTCTGGCGCATTAGTTCGAATGTTCGCTCTGCCAACTTGATATCCAATCCGCACCACTCAATCAAATTAAAGATGCAATCTGCCTGTATATCTACAATACTCTCTATCGACTCCTCACTAATCGGATAAATCTCGGTCTCATATCCTCGCGCCTCCAGTCCCTCGGCTACCTTTTTTGCGATTAGCCCAGTATCCTCATCTGCGCTTACATACTTTGTCTTCTTCATCCGACTTGTCGGCAAACTATAGACTATCGCTATTTTCATATTTTCAGTATAGACCATCTCAAACTAGATCATCGCGTGTTATAATACACACATGAACGTTCATAAAGTTACCAGGCAAGTCAAAAAAGTATCAGACCTCTACGCACGCAAATTTGGCATCAAAAGAGATAGCAATTGGTATATTCTCAAACTCCAAGAAGAAATGGGTGAGCTCATCCAGAGTTACTTAATGATGAAGGGGCGGGCACGTCAAAAAGACAAAACGAAAGAACAGATAACCGAGGAGTTTCGTAAAGAAATGGCTGATGTATTCTGTCACGTCCTACTACTCGCTAAACACAATAAAATAAACCTGGAAAAAGAAGTTACGGATAAATGGCTAATCTGGGATAAGTCTTAAACTGTACATTTTTTTAATCTTTGTTGTATGCTAGAGCCAATATGCAGAGCTTTTTGCGTCTACTCGCTTTTTTGTGCGTCAGTATCATTTTTTTCGCCGCATCAGTCGTGCTCTACCCAACTTTCTCCAAAAACCACAAAAGCTCAGGTCTACTCAGGCAAGAAATGTTAAGTTTTGAAAACGATGCCTTTATCTTTGCCGCGATTCCTCAAACCACACTCGAAATTAAAACAGCCGTAGCCAGCGAGGATGCCAGGCCTATTTTAATCGAGCAGTACCTCACACACTATAAATCTCCTATGGCCGGACACGGAGACTATATAGTAAAAACAGCCGACCATTTCAGCATCGATCCCTATCTCATTGTTGCCATTGCCCAACAAGAGAGTAATCTAGGCAAACTCATGCCTCCCAACTGTCACAATGCCTGGGGATGGGGGATCCATTCCAAAGGAACCCTTTGCTTTGATACATGGCAAGAAGGCATTAACACTTTTACTCAAGGACTGGCCGAGAAATATGTCGCGTACGGCCTCCGCACCCCGGAGCAAATCATGACCAGATACAATGCCACTTCCCCTGGTGGCGCCTGGGCCAAAGGCGTCAATCAGTTTTTGGATGAGCTCCACTCTGGCAACTGGTAACTTCCGCCTGGTAACGACTCCCAATTTTAACTTGACAGTCCTATAGCCTAAAGCTTTCCCAAAGCCGCCGAAGCCGTGGCTAAGGGGCTATCTACTCGCTACAACACTAGCTCACTCGAAAGCATTGGTCACACCTACAACAAGGTCAGCACTGATGGCTGGGTCAGTCATACCAAGTTCTTCATGAACAAAATCAAATCTGCCAGCATCCCTGTCGCAGATCTCCCTATTGAGTTATAATAACTCCTGTAGCCGGAGTGGTGAAATGGTAGACACGCACGCTTTAGGAGCGTGTGCTTTACAGCATGCTGGTTCAAGTCCAGTCTCCGGCACCCCTAGTGTATAATCCCTAAGAATATATGATGCTATGAAAGAAGTACCGATCAAGTAGGATAATCTCCCAAGTTAACAAATACTTGGGATTTAACCCAAAGAAAGGTACTTATGCTCTATAC
>QEVC01000026.1 GCA_003576945.1 Candidatus Microgenomates bacterium | reverse complement strand
CGCACCTTTCTGGGATACCGCTTAACTGCCATAACAACCTCCTTAACATATGGACTAATTGTAGTTCACAATGTGTCTAATATAAGGGGGACGGGTCAGTTTATGATTAGGGCGCAACGCGCAAATGTGTTGTTTAGGAATAAGTTCTATTTAGGGTTATTAACCTCTAAAACATATCGTGAGGAAGTTAAGGCTCAACATGTCCCAATGATCACAGAAGAGCAGTTTTACAGAGTACAAGCAATCCTAGACGGTAGAAACCCCAACAAAGTTGCACTAGCCAAAAGAGTACACTCTAACCCAGATTTCCCATTACGAAGAATTGTTCGATGTAAGGAGTGTGGCACAGGGATGACTGGTGGCTGGAGTAGAGGCAGACACGCTAGATATGCCTATTATCGTTGTGGTGGTATTTGCAAAGGAGTTGCAGCCAAAGCTGATATCTTAGAAGGATCAGTAGTCGAAACTCTCAAAGAGGTGACGCCTAAGAAAGAATGCCTTGATCTATTTATCGCTTTTCTATACCGCACTTACCACACTCGTCTGGCAAGATTGCAGAAGATCAAAAGCCAAGCAGATCAGGAAATCGCTACCCTGAAAGCACTCAGGCAAACCCTCGTAGAAAAAAATCTTGCAGGAGTGTATTCAGATGAAGTATTTAGCCACAATTGATAGATACAATATCGATGATGTAACAACATTTATCAGGACTTTACTTGCAGATTTAGGAGAAGCCTACAAAAGATCGAGTATCAGCCAGATCAAAGTACTCTTGGGTTCAATCTTCCCCTCAGGACTTGCTTGGAGCCAAAATGGTACATTGAACCGCGAGATTAGCCCGTTATATCAATCAATTTGCACCTTTGATAACGGTGCTATCTCTTCTTGTGCCGAGGAGAGGACTTGAACCTCCATCCTTTTTACAGGACACGCACCTCAAGCGTGCGCGTCTACCAATTTCGCCACCTCGGCTAATAGAGCATTATTATACTACAAAAACACTATACAATTCTCACCCACACCTGGTGCAGAACCTTCTCATATTTATAGAGACGTTCTACCTTAAAAAACTCATTGGCAACCAGTACTTTTTGGGAAGCAATATTGTCCGGGAGCACATATGCGTAGAGGACAAGGTTGGTTTTACGTAAGTAACGACGTCTATATCTTCGACTGAGTCGCTCAATCGACATCGAAAGTCCTGAGACAATTACCCCTTTTCTTTCTTTTGTTAGCTCGCTCGCTGGCGTATATACAAGTGCCGATAACAGTCTCTTCGGCCATCCAGCACTCAGCAACTTCTCGTAGCTAACCTGGTAGATCAAACTATTATGCTCACTAACGCCAAGTTTGCGCTGGATCATCTTGGGTAACGGGTGGCGAGTATCGTGGTAGAACCACACCCAGCCAACCAAGCGGCTCCTGCGGTCTGCTACGGCAAAGGAAATACTGGCCTGGCGTCGTTTTAGCAGTCTTGAGTCATCTAGTGGTTCATAAGCCTGGTGTAAGCTCTCTCCAGATCTTAAGCCAAAGTTCTTGGTGTGATACCCTTTAGCCTTAGCTACCTCTGGGTGGTAGTACATCAAGTTAATCCGCTCGATTTCCCCCGGGTCTTGAGGCCTAAAACCACGCACAATATAGCTATTTTGCATCATAACTCTCTTCAATTTCAGATTAGAGGCGAAATTCTACCACGGCCAAGTAACCTATAGCAATCCATCCACCTAACAAAGATCTATATATTCTAACGTCTCAACTGGTCTTTTGTCATTAAGTTTTGTCGAAACCGAAAGACCTGATTGGTCCATTAATCCCACGCACATCGCTCCCATCCACTCAGTCACATAATACTTACGGTACTTCTCAAATATAATCTTGTGAATTGCTTTGTGCACTTTTTTAACTTGTGTAACTTTAAGTGTTAATGCTATCCACGTTTTATAGCTATTAAGATGGCTTTGCATATCTCTTAAGCGTTTCAAAAAGCCATAGTGATCAATCGCCATCTTCCATGGAGCATGTCTATACTTTGCTACTGGTTTTCGCTTTTTCGCATATGCAGGCTCGACAATATTAACCTGTCTTAAGTTGTCACCAATATCATTTCCAAGCTTCTCTATTTCCCATTCATCTCTCGTAAATGTGAGTTTATATCCTTCGATTTCACTTTTAGTTCGCCTTACCACATTTACCGCATAACCATCCACCAATGTTCCAAGCGCCATAAGCCGCTCAACCAACATCTCGGCACTCGCAAATTTTGGATGTTCGTACCATATAAGCCACGCGATAATATTTGCGAGCATTGGTCGCTCGATATCGTATATCCCATCCTCGCTTAAGAATAGGGAGTCAACTGCAACTATCATATCTTTTTGCCATCCATACAAACCAGCCCCCGGCATCAGATCGTTGTATGTTAAGCACTTTAACTTGCGCTTTCCATCGCTAAACTCAATGGTGTGCACTCCACTCATTCTTTCTGTTACATCATAATAGTCTTCTTCTGTATGAAGCAGGGCTACACCACTACCATAGCGTACTATCGCCGTTTGACACCCGCTCGTATTATCAGCCAGTAAGTACATCGCCTTTTCTTCACTTATTTCTGCCCCGCGTGCCCACCCAGCAAAACAGTTATAAAAATCTTTAAGTAGTGCATTTGTTCTAACATTTAAAAGAACACGCTCCACCATTTGCATTTTTTTATTATCGATTTCGAGCGGTTTATTTAGCTGTCTTTTAAACAAGCGACCAACATCCTCGTATTGACTAGCTAATTTGATCCCTTTTGCTCTATAAATATTTGACATATTTCGATTATATTGCAAAACTCATAATATATTTGTATAAAAGGCCTTTGTGAACACCCCACTATTAAACTTACCTCATACTCGTCCACTCATTGCTAAAAACAATAGAAATGGCGGACTTTTGCCAAAAAAAGTAGCAATTCTCTATACCGAAGAAAAAAGGGAATACTTCTATACCGACGAGCAATTCTGGACTGTCGAAGGCTCCAAAAAAGAAGCCATGGATTTTGAGCCATACTTCAAAAAACTCGGCATAAAAACTTGCTACATTGCAGGCAACGCCAATATGGCGCGCAATCTTCAAAAAGAAAAACCTGACATGGCAATCAATTTGGTTACCACAGTCAAAGGATATGACTATCTCGGCGCAACTGTTCCGAGTACACTTGAATTACTAGAGATTCCCTATACTGGTGCCTCAATCCTCGGCTTTGCCATCGGATGCAACAAACATTTAGTCTACACACTCCTTCAATCTCACGGGATTAACGTACCACCATTTCAACTCATGACTTCAGGCAACACTCCACTCGATCCAACCCTCAAATTTCCACTAATCCTTAAACTAAACGAAGAGCACAGTAATGTCGAAATAACTCGCGAAAGCGTAGTTGAAAACGAGCAACAATTAAGAAAAAGACTAAGATATTTAATCAACAAATACGAGCAAGATGTATTAGTTTCCGAATTTATTGATGGACGTGAATTTGCCTGTTTCATTTTTCAAGCTCTTAATAAAAAAGTTTATACAATCGAAAGACAGATTCACCTCCCCAACAACAACACCAAGCATGAGTTCTTAGATTACGACTTATGCTGGGGGGATCAATCTACTAATCCTGACCATTTAAAGTACGCTAAATATAACGACCCACTCCTAAATGCGATAGCTAAAAAAGCTTTTGAAGTTGCCAAAATGGCAAGCTATGGCAAACTCGATATTCGCATGGATAAAAATGGTAAATACTACGTAATCGATGCCAATGCCAATTGTCACTTTGGACCACCCGAATGGCTCTGCGAGATGACAGTTACTATGAAAAATCAGGGTGTTCCCTTCAAAGTTTTACTCAAAAGATTACTCCAAAACACGATGCGTGAATGGGGGTATTGAAATACTTTGTAATTTAAATATACTAAAAGCTTATGACCCCTATTGATGAGCCTGGTGGTAATACAAAAGATCCATTAATTCTTCCCAAAAAAGTTGCAATTCTCTACAGCGATGTAAAAAGAGAATATTTCCGTACAGAACAGGAATACTTAAGCGAAGAAGGTGCAGATCTTTATGCCTCCGAAGTTGCTAAGTACGTCGGCAAAATGGGGATTGATGTCACCACCATCGCAGGGGACGATCAGCTAGCGAGCAATCTCCAAAAATTCGAGCCTGACATGGCAATTAACCTTGTCGACTCAGTCCGTGGTATCGCCACTCTTGGTTCTTCGATTCCTGGAGTCTTGGAAGTTCTTCATATACCCTATACTGGCGCTGGGACGCTCGGTTGGTCACTCGGGTGTAACAAATTTTTGATGTACCAACTCCTTCAAAGCTCCGGTGTTCCTGTCCCCACCCATCAGCTTGTCATGAGTAGCAGTGATGCAATTAACCCCGAACTACGCTATCCTTTGTTTCCCAAACTAAACTACGAACACAGTAGTATTGGCGTAGGCAAAGATAGTATCTGTACCAATGAACGAGAGTTAAGAGCAAAAATAAAAGATTTAGTAACTACCTATAAACAACCTGTTTTAATCGACGAATTTATCGCCGGGATCGAAGTAACTGCCTCGGTCCTGGATGGGATGAATACAAAGGTATATGCAGTACAGCGCAAAGTAGGGGAGAGCGGTGATGACGTCGTAACCTTTGATACTAAGTGGCGCGATTACTTAAATATGTCCTACAAAAAGTATGAGGACCCGCAACTAAAATTATTGGTTAAAGCAGCCTTTGAACTCCTCAAAATGTCTGATTATGCACGGATCGACGTTCGTATCGACGCTGCCGGACGCTATTATTTTATCGATCCTAATGCCAATCCCTTTTTTGGACCACCAAAGGAAACTCACGCTACCTACAGTATGATTCTCGATATGCATGGGGTTACTTTTGAGGAAACTCTTAAGAGAATGTTCTATAATACCTTAGAAGACGCCCGTGTCGAACAAAACGGGTGGCACTAAATGCGGGATCGCCCGCCTGCAACGCTGTGCGTAGCACTGCGGGCAGGTCTAATGACATATATGTACTACACATATGTTCTAAAACTCTCAAACAATGATTTATACATCGGATCAACAACTGATTTAGATACACGTCTACAACAACATCAGCATGCAAAAGTAAGAGCTACCAAGCCATATTTACCCATAAAACTGGTATACTATGAAGCGTGCTTAGATCATGAAAAAGCCATATCACGAGAAAAACAGTTAAAAACTGGTTTTGGTAGGGCATATCTAAAAAGAAGATTAACATAATGCGGGATCGTCTAATGGTAGGACTCGGGACTTTGAATCCCGCTATCTAGGTTCGAACCCTAGTCCCGCAACACTTCGGCAAGCTCAGTGCCTACGGCCAGAATACATGGAAAAATACTTTACCTACATACTTCTTTGTAATCAGAAAACATACTACGTTGGAGTCA
>QEVC01000011.1 GCA_003576945.1 Candidatus Microgenomates bacterium | reverse complement strand
CAATGCACGCCACGACAAAAAATCGAGACGTGGATTATTAACAATAAAACCAGTGAGTTATACGAGGGGAATGTAAACGAAACCCTGACACTCTACACTAGTGGGTGGGTGCTTGACATGTGTTATAAAATGGCATGGTAAGTAATTAATGTGTAGGGATATATATGGCGATTAGAAGATTTATTAAAGAATATGTTGCGAGGCGTGTTGCTGTGTTTGAGGCCAAAAAGATAAGCGAGCTAACGGATGCATACAGGAGTACGAGCGGTACACTCGGCAATGCTCAAAGAAAGATAAAGAATATAGTTGATGGTATACCGACAGATTTGCTTATTGACGAAGAAGGAAGGGCTCTACTCATTCTACGTGTAGCTCAATATTGGCTTAAGAGAGCTAAACTGCGAGATGCGCGCGAACAGATAAAGTTTGGAACAGATTCAGCGCCATGGGATACTGAGTATTCGGGGAATCCTCTTGCTTCAACCAATAAGAAGCGGGAAAATACTCTAAGAGCATTACGCGTTGGATTAAAAAATCGTGAAGATGAGATCTAAATACTATATAGAAAGGAGAAAATTATGGCATCTAAGGAAAGAATTGGAGCTTCTTCCAGGGGAAATTTGACGGGAATAGAACATATCAATGAGCTCATAGAAAAGTTGGAAAAGGGTAACACATGTATTCCTTATGATGGCGGCCATTTTTCTGACTTGGACCAAGATGGGTATCGGCAAACCCAGAATGAGTTGCTGAAGGCTATAGCTGCACATGGTTTCGAAGAGGCGTTGGAGATGGCCCCTAATCTAAAGATAAGAGGTCCGAAAGAGTTGTATGAATTGTGTAGGGATGCTTCAAAAATAGGAAATGAAGTGGCTAAGAATCTCCCTCAGACAGAATCTGGGCAGGCTCTGAGACATGCTTCCACGCTACTAGAGCCGTTGTCGCCTTCTGGTCATGGGAAGCCGCAACGACTGGCGGAGCAACAGCGGCGGGGTGTGGGTTCCCAATTAGGTCAGGACGCAGAGGGGGGAGATGGGACAGTTAGAAAACATGGTGAAAGTGGAAATTCGAGCCGTGGAAGAAACCCAAGTTTGTCGACTATAATTAAATTATTTCTTTTTGGACTTACAAGGTAGGTTTTGTACTTATGTCAAATCAAGAAAGACCACGCGATCTAGCTTCCGCTTGTGAATTAGTTATTTGGGGGGGCGTTGGGTTGATGGTATTACTGGGAGCTTATCATCTGGGCATCAATTATGACATACCTTTCTTGAGCGATCTGGCTGTGATGGCAAGGGGGGCAATGTTGGAGATTAGTGAAACACTGTCTGATTTGCAGAATGGTCTTGATCTTAGTCGGATAGATTTTACTGATCCAGTGGTATTAAGAAGAATGAGCGAAACTCTCCCCGATACGGCGAAAGCCACTAACCCTGATGTCATAAAATGGATACAGAAATTACTGGGACTGGATGATTTAAAAAAGTGGGTAGATTCTATTCTGGGACAATAACCACTCAATTTGTAGTCTTTGATTTGATCAAAGGCGGGTTTTTTGGTGTAAAATAGGAAGCTGTGGCGAAAGTAGTAAATAAAAGTAAAACATACATTCTCGGCATGTTCCCGTATCCATCGGGTGAGGGACTACATGTTGGACATGTGCGGATCTTTACGGCTTGTGATGTGATGGCAAGGTATTTCCGGATGAAGACGGGTAGAGATACAGTACTATCTCCCATGGGTTGGGATGCGTTTGGACTACCGGCGGAGAACGCGGCGATCAAGGCAAAAAAGATCCCGCAGACCATGGTGCCACATAACTATGCCAATTTTAAGAAACAGATGCAGTCTTTATCTCTCTCGTTTGATTGGGGGCACGAGTTTGCCACCACGGACCCGACCTATTACGCCTTTACCCAATGGCTATTTTTGAAGCTATACGAGAAGGGGCTAGTGTATCGGGAGAAGGTACCGATTAACTGGTGTCCCAAGTGTAAGACAGGGATCGCTAACGAAGAGGTGCTCTCGGATGGGACGCACGAGCGCTGTGGCACGCCGACCGGCAAAAAACTACTGCCACAATGGGTTATGAAGATCACGGATTATGCCGAGCGACTACTAGCTGATCTGGATACGGATATTTCTATATATTTCGGACAATCGGAAAACTCGGACAATCGGATAATCAGAGGTTCAGAGGGTCGGAAAGGGTTAGACTGGCCAAAGGGGATACTCGAGATGCAGCGCAATTGGATTGGGAAAGGTCGTGGGCTTAGTATTACCTTCCCAGTTAATGAGATTGAGCAAAAAGCTATCGCTTGGACTAAGTTTTGGGAGACGGTTTATGGGGTGACTTTTATTGTGATCGCACCAGAAACGGCACAAAAATGGATGAGTGAAGGGTGGAGTGCTAAGGAGGACGTTGTTAGTTATGTGGATAATTCACTACAGAAATCGGAACAACAGAGACTAGAGGAAGTCGGAACAAAGACGGGGGTAGATACGGGCTTAACGGTGACTAATCCAGTAAACGGAGCAAGGGTACCAGTTTGGGTTGCAGATTATGTGCTTGCCAATGTGGGGACTGGAATAGTCATGGGAGTGCCAGCGCATGATGAGCGTGATTTTGATTTTGCGACTAAATATAATCTTTCTAAGATTCAAGTAGTTGAGTATGACAAAGCAGAGATAAACCAGCGAGTGGCCAATGGCGAGATCAGCTTTGAAGGTGAAGGGAGATTAATTAATTCAGGAGAGTTTAGTGGACTGTCTGCGTGGGGTGAGGGTAAAGAGAAAATGGCAGACTGGATGATTGAGCAAGGATATGCAAAATGGGAAACAACGTATCATTTGCGTGATTGGGTATTTTCGCGCCAGCGGTATTGGGGTGAGCCGATTCCACTAGTATATTGTGAGAAATGTGGAGATGAGAATGGGGTGGTTCCGCTAACAGAAGATCAGCTGCCTCTAACGCTCCCAGAACTAGAGTCATATGAGCCAACAGATACGGGCGAGTCACCACTGTCTCGGGTTGATTCGTGGGTTACCACGACTTGTCCTAAATGTGGGGGTATCGCAAAGCGCGAGACAGATACCATGCCTAACTGGGCTGGGTCCTGCTGGTATTTCCTGGCATACCCATGGTGGAGTAGTACGGAAACAGAAGGAATAATTAAAACTTATAAAGCAAAAAGCAAGTTTCCAATTACAGATTTTTGGAAAGAGATTGCAAAACCGGCGATTGACGAGTGGTTGCCTGCGGATTGGTATCTAGGCGGGGCAGAACATGCAGTGCTACACCTCCTTTATGCCCGCTTTTGGGTCAAAGTGTTCCAAGACCTTGGACTAGTTGATTTTTCCGAGCCATTTCTCCGCTTGCGTTCAGTGGGGATGGTGCTCGCGGAAGATGGCAAGAAAATGAGTAAGAGTCTCGGGAATGTGATTAACCCAGACGACATGGTAAAAACATACGGGAGCGATGCCACCCGGATGTATGAGATGTTTATGGGGCCATGGGAGCAGTCGATCGCGTGGGATTCGGGGGCGATCTCGGGACAGGTCCGCTTTTTGGAACGGATCAAGACCACGATGCAACAAGAGGGAAAAGTGGGCGAGAAGACTTCACCTCTACTGGTGGCTAAACTAAAGACACTGGTCGAGCGAGTAGAAGATGGCGTCTTAAACCAAAAGTTTAACACCTCGATTGCCGGACTGATGGAGTTTGTAAACTCGTGGCGGGAGGAGGGGCAGACGCTTGCAAAAGAACACTTGGGAATGTTTGCAAAACTACTTTCACTCTTTGCTCCAAAGTCAGCTCAGGAATTATGGGCTACGAACTCTGAGGGTAGCGTAGAAGATCAAGCCTGGCCTGACGTCTCAAAGATTGAGGGAATTGAAGCTTTAATGGTAAAAATTGCCGTACAAGTGAATGGGAAGATGAGGGGGATTGTGGAAGTGGGTAGTGAAAAATCGAAAATCGAAAGTGAAGTGGCATTGATTGCGTTAGCTGATGAAAAAATTAAGAAATGGGTGGTGGGTGAAGTGAAAAAAACGATATTTGTGCCAGGGAAACTACTTAGTTTGGTAATTTGAGATTTTTGCTATAGTTGGATGTATGGAGTGGGTGAAAAAGTGGGGAGTAGTCGGAATAATCGGGATATTAGGAATCGGTTTAATAGGGCATGGAGTCTGGGATCAGATAAAGCCAAGGGAAGTTGTGGTGGAGATAGTTAAGGAGCAAGGTGTAAGTGACAAGGTGCAAGCAAGTGGAGAAGTCATGGTGGATGTGGCGGGAGCGGTGGAGCAACCTGGCGTATATAAATTACCAGCAAACTCAAGGATTGGGGATGCGCTCGTCGTGGCCGGGGGACTAGCGGCTGAGGCGGATCGAGAGTGGGTAGCAAAGACACTTAACTTGGCGGCCAAAGTGGAAGATGGGGAGAAAGTTTATATTCCTAGTAATTCTCAAATCTCAAATTCTCAAATTACAAATCCAGAACACAATCAAAATTCAAACTTGATAAACATTAATACGGCGAGTGTTGATGAGCTTGATAGCTTGGAGGGGATAGGGGAGACACGAGCAAAAGCGATTGTTGATAATAGACCATATAGTAAGACGGAAGATTTGGTTGTCAAAGCTAAGATACCGCAAAGTGTTTATGAGAAAATACATGATCAACTCAGTGTGTATTAGTAATCTTTTTCAATTAATTACTATTTACTATAGTTGGAAATGATGGTATTGAAGTCGAATATTGTGTATGGGTTGCCAAACTTTGATATCAATATATTAAAGTCAAAAATATTAACTAGGCCGTCACCATTTAGGTCCCCAGGCTTGGTTGTAATTGTGGTAGTAGTAACAGTTATATTATTAGTGAGAACGTTGTAGCCAGTGGCTGGTTCCCAAATATTTTGATTAGCGAGATGGATAGAATAGGCAGGAATGCTTTGGAGAGTAGGGGAATTATCTGGTAGCCAGAGAGAGAGTGAATAGGTGCCAGTAGCTACTTGAGTTGGGATGGTTATGGTTTGATTAATTATGTTGGTGGTGTTTGCTTTCCACGATCTGGGATCTTCGTTCAGGATTAGAGGATATTTATTAGTTTGGTTGTATAAGACTAAATAGACTGGTCTTTGATTATATATAGAGGCAAAACCTAGGTTGGTTAAGCTTGCCTGAAAGTTGAATGATTGACCTGGAGAAATCTGGCTAGGGAAGGTTGCGTTGTCGAGTTTTAGACGATAGCCTAAGTTTTTTTTGATATTATCAAAACAGCCACCATCTTTCCATGATTGAATAACTCCCGGATGATATTCCTCATTGAGGTGACTGTAATGCATCTGTTGGAGCTCTACTAGTGCTGTAGAGCAAGTCGATCGAGAGCTAATAGCACAAGTTTCGCCACCGATAATGGAGTTATTGCCAAGTGTAGCTATAAAATCTTTTTCGGTTGCAGGATTTTTGTAGGTACCCATGTCATTGCTACTTGCTAGAAAACAATCGTTATTGTGCCCGACTCGTTTTCTTTGGGCATCTGTAAGAGTGGGGAGGATAGTAATTAAGTCTGAAGGATACCGCATAAGAATTTGGCGGTTGGCTGGGAAATTGGCGAGGATGTCTGTAAGAATTCTCGTCTTAGATGAGATTGAAAGTAAACCATTTGTATCTTTAGGGTTGTGCCACTCTGCCCAGCAGCCAACAAAGCCTGCATCTAAACCTGCAATTACATCACTACCGGCTTCTAGAATTGGCTTGAGTTGGAGTAGGTGTTCGTGGATCCGACTCTCACTCGCATCTGGGCAACCTGCCGGGTAAGTATCGCCATCGTTATACATAAAGC
This sequence comes from Candidatus Microgenomates bacterium, assembly GCA_003576945.1. Lineage (GTDB taxonomy): Bacteria > Patescibacteriota > Microgenomatia > UBA1400 > UBA12108 > GWF. The sequence continues at coordinate 24,124 of QEVC01000011.1, read as the reverse complement.
GAGGAATAATTTTTAGATGTTTGGCGCGAGCAGAATCAAATGAGTTGGCGATTGTCGTGAGCATTTGTTGTGAGATAGGCGAATTGATAAAAGAGTCGAGATAATAATTGACATGAACGAGAGTGTTGCCAAGGGAGCCAGCATTGGTCGAAAAAGTATCTCCTGGGTAAATGGAGTATCCAGAATAAAATCCACGTTCAGGATTGGGAATAGTGGAGTCATCGAGAGAGTAATTGTAGGTAGAAGCGTAAACCAAAAAATACTGGGGTAATAAAAGAAAAAGAAAAATAAAAGTAAGGAGCTGTTTCATAAGAGCGTGTTGGTAATCGTCTTGTTAGATTTAGTATAGTCTAAATGTGAGATTGAGACAAAAAATATGAAGAGATCTAAGATCATATTCGTAGGCATTGGTTTAATTATTATTTTGAGAGTTATAAGTAGTACTAATCAAAATAAGCTCGCAATCGGTACGAATGTAATATTAACTATTCCAACCATTGATTATCCCGAATATACCGACACTCAGACTATTATTAGACGTGGTGAGTGGGAGGCTAGGGTTAAGGGTTATATAGACTTTATACCTGGAGATACTGTAGAGATTGAGGGGGTAATGGATGCGCGAGGGCGAGTAAATAGTGATCAGTGCTCAGTGATCAGAGATCAGGATTTGTGGGGAATTGACTGGGGACTAGTACAAATATCAAAGCTCCGACATTGGGCGGTCGGTAGACTACAAAGCGTGCTACCTGAGCCACAGGCGAGCCTAGCGGTTGGGATACTGCTGGGAGTGAAGCGAAATATGCCCAGAGATTTTTACGCGCAGCTGATCAATACTGGCACACTACATATTGTCGCAGCATCGGGGTATAACGTCAGCGTGGTATCGGGCGCGGTGATTGGGGGGCTAGCGGGCTTAGTGGGTCAGCGCATGGGAGTCCTAATGGGGATAGTGTCGATCATGATCTATGTGATCATGGCTGGCTCGAATGCATCCATTGTAAGGGCAGGTGTGATGGGTGGTCTATCTTTGATCGGGATCGTGCTAGGCAGGCAACGTGATGCGCGACATCTACTTTGGGTTGCGGTCTTTGTAATGTTAATGTTAAAACCCAAGTTAATCACCGATGTTGGGTTTTTGTTATCAGTCTCGGCAACAGTCGGACTTCTTTATTTTGGTGAAATTCTTAAATTACAAATTCTCAGATTCTCAAATTGGAAATGGATGCAAGATTACCTAGCTCCGACTCTAGCAGCGACATTTGCGACTCTGCCGGTGATTTGGTGGTTTTTTGGGAGGGTATCCTTGATTGGGATCTTGGTTAATATGCTCATTCTGCCGATTGTGCCAATGATTATGTTGTTCTCGGTGCTTACCATTTTTGTCTCCCCCTTTTCTTACCTCCTGTATGTACCACTGTGGTGGATGGTTTTGGTGATACGATGGTTTGGAGGATGAGATTTGATATCCAAATTTTGTTTCAGGCTAAAACTACTCCTTCATATTATGGCTCGTAGAACACCTGGTTTGTGGCCAAGCCAGGTAGAACTAGCCACTAAGAAGCATTTTTGCCTTTGTCGTGCGCGCGATTTTGCAGTCCTCACAGCTATCTGACGTATCAGAGGAGACGCTTCGGGCTGAAAATCATCACGCACGACACGGCTATAATTGGTACCATTATTATGCAAAAACATTGGTATGGGATCGGGCTGCTAATTGGTTTAGTTGTTGTTGTTCTATGGCAAGCGCCTAATCCAAGCCTTCGAATGGTTGTCTGTGATGTGGGTCAAGGGGACGGAATCTTGATTATGAAGGGGGCAACGCAAGTACTGATTGATGGAGGTCCAAGTGAAGAAAAAATGCTTGCTTGCCTGGAGAGACACGTTCCATTTTGGGATAGGCGTATTGAGCTTATAGTGTTGACCAACACGGACTATGATCACATGAATGGTTTGATTGCTGTGCTGGATAGATATAAAGTGATGCAGTTTGTAACAAGCGACGGGGTACATGCGAGTATGGCGCTTGACAAGATGAGCGCGAAACTTAGGGAACGAGAAGTTGTGGTGGCGGCGGTTGAGCAAGGGGATACCATTAAGATACTAGGACGAGAGACGATGGAGTTTAGTGTGCTTTGGCCACCAGAAGTAAAAGTGGAATATGTGTCGCTACTATCAAACCAAATGGATAAAGATAAGCGTGAGCAGATACTCGGAGCGAGTGCTAAACGGGGGGATCTGAATGAAAGAAGTGTAGTTTTACTTTTACTAGAGGATGATAAACATTTTCTCCTCATGGGAGATGCGGGTTTCCAGACGGAGAAAGAACTCGTAAAGAGTGGGCTATTAGAAGACATAGACTACCTCAAAGTAGGTCATCATGGATCAAAATATGCAAGCTCTCGGGAATTTTTGGAGGTAGTAAGACCCGAGGTTGCGGTGATTAGTGTAGGGGAAAAGAATCGTTACGGACATCCGACAGTCGAAGCATTGTCGCGGCTTGAGCAAATCGGGGCCAAATTACGCCGGACAGACCTGGAGGGAGACGTCGTACTAGGCGGAGAGTGAGCGAAGTAATAGTCTTCTAGGTTAGATTATCAATCGATATATGCTCGCTGCTAACAAATAAGTATGTTGTACTGCCAAATTGGCATGTACTGACAAAAAATATGAGTGCGTATTGTAAGTTAAATTAGTGTGTTACCAAAGCGAGTTGGTGGGAATATTGCTATAGAGTCAGACGCTACTAGCGGTGACTCCTGGGCCACTACGATTCAGTAATCAAATTTGCAAGTGATAAACTAGACTATATAGAGAAATCTTTTTATGCAAAACAAATGGATCATGGTCGGACTATTGTCACTCATGCTTGGGATGGGCCTTGCTATTGGGATTAGTATTGAGCTAATAACTGGGGTTAATAAGCCGAGCGTTACTAGTGGTACTGTTGCTACGACTCAAGCGCAGCTGCCTAATACTTACCCACTCTTGGATCCGATGCGCGCCTTGCTGCCACAAGGTGACTTTATTGTGATGTTTAAGCCATTGAGATTAAAGCTTGAAAAACTCGTTGCTGATTGGGCAAAAAGAGGCGTTGTAGTCGCGATCCAGATGGAATATCTAAATACTGGCTCGTATCTTTCGATAAATCAAAATTATCGGATGCTGCCGGCTAGCTTGACAAAAGTACCTGTTGCGATGATGGTGATGCGCCGCATCGAACAAGGGACTCTTAGCTTTGATCAAATCTTGGAATTAAAAGATGAAGACCGTGATAGTAAATGGGGTGAAATGTACAAACTCCCAGTCGGTACCAAGATGAGCCTGCGTGAAGTTATAGAAAAATCACTAACCCTCTCGGACAATACAGCACATAAGATGTTATATCGCCTCGTAGGCGTGCAAGAAGCACAGGACATGAGTCAGGAGCTAAACCTGGAGGATCTCTTTGACAAAGAAGGTAAGATTAGCGCGCGGGAATATGCTAGGCTGCTGAGGTCGCTATATTCTAGTTCTTACCTCAAAGCAGAATATTCGCAGCAGCTCTTGGATTTGATGACTCGCGATCAGGTGGTCAAGTTTTTGATTAGAGGACTAGGGCCAGATGTTAAGTATGCCCACAAGTTTGGCGAAAGTAGTGCTATTTATTCATACCTGGACGCGGGGATTGTATACGTGCCTAACCGGCCCTACGTATTGGTCGTGATGGTACACGATGAGGCGGGGAAGGTGAAGATGAGTCGCGAACTGGCAGGGGAGCAGATCTTTGAGAAAGTAGCAAAACTAACATACGAATATATCACTAGTCACTAAGCTATTTTTGTAAATCTTTTGGTTGAATCCAGGTAATGAAGAATATGTAGAGTATAAAGAATGTATAGATAAAAAAGATAGTATGGATTATATAAATTGATTAGATATAGTACTACATATACAATAGATACTATGTATAGATAATTTACAATTGGTAGTTGCATTAGAACTCTTAGAATGTTATTAATAAAGGTAATGTGGAGTAAGCTATCGAGGCTCTCTTACGGTCAGTTGGTGTTGTTACTCTGGTTTGTGCAGCACCCTAACAAGACGGGGAGTGTAAGTGAGCTAGCCAAACAAACCAAAATCAAAGGGAAGGCGCTGGGAGGCGTCTTGTCGAGTTTGAGCCGCACCAAATATAGAGGTTTGCCACTGATAGAGCCGTGGGGTAGAGCAGTGGATGATACGGGATTGAGGTGGAAACTGAATAACCAATTAGGATCAGTGGTTGAGGCAAAAAAGGAGATCGCGAGACTAGTCGCGACGTACTAAATATGATGCAGCAATTAATTAATCATATTCGATCCTGGTCCAGAACCACTGGGGTAGAAAACGGACTCTGATCGCATGGCAGTGGCAAAGTTTGGGGATGGCAGTTTTTGCAACTGGCATTGTTGTTGGGACATATCTGACTATCAGCTCAGTAATCGAGCGGTTGTATGCGGCGGATACAATCTCGGCTAGTTATGAGTTTGAGATGTCAGGTGACTATTCCATGGATGACGCAGTCAAGATTGAGGTTGCAGCAGACTCTGCGCGGCTCTCGGTACAGAACTACGCGACAGATAGTGCAACAAAATTGCTCATGCACCTAGATGAGAGTACAGGTAACGCTACAGATAGTGCGGTACCGGCAGGTAGTACAACCTCTACTAATCTGGGATACACAACTGGATCACTAAATAACGCAGGAGATTTTAATGGTATAAGTAGTGTGGTCAATGTGGCGGATAGTACGGCGATTTCGCTATCGGGAGCGCACACCCTCGAAGCGTGGGCCAAGCTAGACAATAGCCTCTCTGCAAGTAGTGAGACCCAAAAACAAGGGATCTTGGACAAAGGTGATTACAAACTCTACTTTGATCAGAGTAATGGCAAGGTGGTGTACGAACTCGCTAATAGTAGTAGTACTACCTGGACACAACAAGCGGGGAACGATATTAAGGGGAGCTGGGACTTAAATGGCAAAAACTACGTCCTAGCAAGCGCAGCAGATGGGAATGGCAATATCTATGCAGGGCTAGGTACCGCGGTTGCGGATGCAGAGGTCTGGAAATGGAATGGGACTAGTTGGAGTCAAGTTGGTGGGGACGGAAAAAATAGTAGTTGGCAGGACCAACAGTTTGAGAGTGTACGAACACTGACTGTAATTGGAGACTATCTTTATGCAGGACTAGGTGATACGGCAGGAGATGCCGATGTGTGGCGCTGTGATGTGACAACGAGTTGTGCTAGCTGGACCAAGATTGGAGGTGACGCTATCAACTCGAGCTGGGCCCTCTCGACCTACGAATATGTCTTGGCGGCAGCCGACTACGGAGGTGTTTTGTACGTCGGACTCGGCAGCAGTAATAATGATGCGGAGGTATGGAGCTGGAATGGGAGCACCTGGACTAAACGTGGTGGTGACTCGACTAACTCGGGGTGGACGACTGGCTTTGAAACGGTTTCTTCACTAGTTTCGGACGGAACTTACCTCTACGCTGGGCTAGCTTCGACGGCGGGTGACGCCGAAGTGTGGAGGTGGAACGGGAGCGCGTGGAGCCGGATAGGAGGTGATGCGGTTAATAGTAGTTGGGCCAACTCGACATACGAATATGTCTTTAGCATGTCAGTGTATGGAGGCAACCTCTACGCTGGACTCGGTCTTACGGCTAATGATGCCGAAGTGTGGCGGTGGAACGGGAGCGCGTGGAGTCAGGTTGGGGGTGATTCGCTGAACTCTGGATGGACGACAAACTATGAATTGGTTTATGGGATGACCTCGGATGCCTCTTACTTATATGCAGGACTTGGTAGTTCGAATGGCGATGGAGAGGTCTGGCGATATAACGGGACGAGCTGGAGTAAGATCGGGGGCGATAGTGTGGGCTCAGGGTGGACGACAACACAGGGGGATATGGTGTATGGCCTGACCGTGAGTGGGGGTAATCTCTTTGCGGGAGTATCTGATACAGGTGGCAATGCAACGATGTGGAGCCACAACGGCACGAGCTGGACGCAGATTGGAGGGGGTGGAGTAAACAATAGCTGGGGATACTATAACCTACAGAGTGTGGAAGTAATGACAGTCTCGAATGGCTACTTGTATGCGGGTACTGGTGTAAGTGTGGCGGGCAACGCGATGGTATGGCAGTTTGACGGATCTAGTTGGAGCCAGATCGGAGGGCAGGGGAAGAATAGTAGTTGGGCGTCTAATACCTATGAGAATGTCTTTAGCATGATCCATTATGCGGGAGAGCTATATGTAGGGCTTGGGACGACCGCTAATGATGCCGAGGTTTGGAAATGGAATGGGAGTGTGTGGAGTAAGGTTGGAGGAGACTCGCTAAACTCTGGTTGGACAACTAACTTTGAGGGAGTGTATTCGATGGCGGTATTGAATGATTATTTGTATGTTGGATTAGGAGCAAGTACAACGGATGCGGAAGTGTGGAGGTGGAATGGGAGTACGTGGAGCAAGATTGGAGGAGACGGGGTTAGTTCATCGTGGAATACAACATATGAAGTTGTGTATAGCTTAGGAGTCTATAATGGGGCACTGCTAGCTGGAATAGGCAACTCGACCGGGGACGCAGAAGTCTGGAGCTATAACGGGAGCACCTGGAGCAAAATCGGCGGAGATGGGCTATCTTCGTCCTGGAATACGAGCTATGAGTGGGTGATGAGTATGATTGCCTACAACAAGAAGCTTTATGTGGGACTAGGTTCTACGGCCGACGACGCCGAGGTCTGGAGTTATGATGGGTCGAGTTGGGCTAAAGTAGGAGGCGATGATGTTGGGTCTAGCTGGACTGCGGGTACTTATGAAAACGTGAGATCGCTTGTCGTGTATAACGGCGAGTTGTACGCGGCGGTTGGTGACACGGCAGGGGACGGGGAAGTGTGGCGGTATGACGGGTCGAGCTGGAGTCAGCTGGCGGGGGATGGACTTAACTCTGGCTGGGATCCCAATGTGGTGGAATATGCGAGCGCTTTCTCGGTTTATCAAGGTAAGTTGTATGCAGGTACAGGTTGGAGTGGTAATGCGGATGCGACGATCTGGAGCTATGGAAATAATGGGTATTTAGCTAGTTCTGCCTCGACAGTGGACACTAACTGGCATCATTATGCGGCAACGTACGATGGTACGACGATGAAACTCTACATTGATGGTGTGGAGGAAGCAAGTTCGAATATTTCGGTCTCGATCCCCAATAGTGATCGAGAATTGTTGATAGGTGCGACGTATGGGGCGGCCGAAGCGGGGAACGGGCAAGGTTACATGATCGGGTTAATCGACGAAGTCAGGATTAGTAATACGGTGCGAACGAGTTTTCAGACCACGCCGTATACAGCAGACCCTCAGACAGTGAGACCTGCCGCGGCAGCCTTTACGTCGGGAGTGGCTGACTTTACGGGGTTTGTGGCGACTGAGAGTGCGGCTGGAGGGAGTATTACATATCGACTATCGTCGGATGCAGGGTCGACCTGGCAGTACTACAACTCAGGTTGGGTAACCTCAAATAGTGTGAGTGAAGCTAACACGGCTGCTGTAATAGACACCAATATTGACACCTTTACCCTCGGGTCGGGTGGGATCATGTGGCAAGCAATCTTGGATGGAAATGGGTCGCAGCAAGTAGCACTAACTGGAGTCGTGATCGAGGCAACAGAAGACTTAGATGATCCGACTAACCCGAGTTCGCTCACTTCACTTTCGGCATCAGGGGGGAGTAGTATCACCACTAATACTTGGTATACGCATAGCGCTCCCTATTTCTCTTGGAGTGGAGCAGGGGATGGGGATGGCTCTGGTGTGTCTGGATATTATGTCTATTTTGGTACTAACAACACAGCTGATCCAGAAACTGCGGGGAGTTTTCAGGTTGGAACTACTTATACCGCGAGTAGTCTATCGTCAGGTCAAACTTATTATCTACGAATTGCCACGAAGGACGTAGCGGGTAATGTCGCCTCTGTTTGGGACGCGTTTACCTACAAATATGATGCTTCCGCGCCCACTAACCCGAGCGCCTTGGTGGTGGCACCGGCGGGTTATACACAAACTAATGACTATACCTTTACTTGGACAGCTGGCTCTGATGCAGCAAGTGGTCTCGCAGGATACCAATACAAAACGGCGACGCCATCGGGAACACTCGCTGATTGGTCGAGCACGACAAGTGCCACTAGCATTAACCTCCCTGGTGCGGCGTACCAAATGGATACAAATATCTTCTATCTCCGCGCTATCGATAATGCCGGTAATACCAGTACCCCCATGACTATTAACTACTACTTTGCGGGGGACGGTCCCTCCGAGCCGCAGTTCTTGCAGGCTACACCTGCGACCAATACGACTAACTCTTTTGCCTTCTCCTGGCAAGCACCAACTACTTTTTCGGGTGATGAAGTAGACCTAACCTATTGCTATACCGTTAATACCCTACCAACCGCCGACTCTTGTACCTTTACTTCGGCAGGGGCGACGTCGCTCTCAGCCTCATCATTTGCTACCCAAGTGGGACTGAATACATTTTATCTTGTCGCCAAAAACCCCGCGGACTTAGGTGGGGCAATCGCTTATAGTAACTACGCAAGCGTGACCTTTACTGCTAATACGAGTGCACCCGGGATCCCGCTCAACATTGATGTAGCGGACATCTCGATTAAGAGTAGTTCAAACTGGCGGCTCACGGTGTCGTGGGCGGCGCCCACGGATGTGGGGAGTGGGGTCTCATCCTACAAAATATTTAGGTCAACGGATGATACGACTTATACCGAGATCGCCACAACTACCGGGACCGCGTATGTTGACACTGGCCTCTCTCAAATCGATTATTATTACAAGGTAAAGGCGTGTGATAGTGTGGCTAACTGTGGTGCCTATACTGCTTCGGTGACGATGCTGCCGACTGGTAAATATACTGAGGCGGCAACACTCTCATCGGGTCCGACAGTCTCGGATATCACGACCAAGCAAGCGACGATTAGCTGGAGTACGGATCGTACTAGTGACAGCCGGGTGCAGTACGGAACAGGGAGTGGAGACTACTTTGACGAAGAACCCTCTAACTCGGAACAAGTGACAGATCATGAGTTATCACTCTCTAACCTAAGCCCGGGGACAACTTATTATTACCGCACCAAGTGGACGGATGAGGACGGGAACTTGGGATTATCGAGCGAAAAGAGCTTTACTACCAGTCCCGCCCCGAGCATGAAGGATGTGACGGCCAAAAAAGTAGGTTTGACGACGGCGACTTTGACACTCACGGTAACGGGAGCCTCAAAAGTACGGATCCTATATGGCGTGACCGAGGCATTTGGTGGAGTGACGGAGCAGGTAACGGCGACTACCGAGAGCACTTATGATGTTGAGCTAACAGAGCTACTGGACGGGACTAAATACTATTACCAAGTTAACTCTTACGACTCCGAAGATAATGTGTACGAGGGGACAACCTTGTTCTTTACCACGGCGCCGCGCCCAAAGATTAGTAGGGTTAAGCTGCAACAGGTCAAAGGGGCCGCGACCTCGACCATCCTCTTAAACTGGGTTACGAATACCGAGACTAGCACGATCGTAACGTACTACCCGACCGATAACCCGAGTGCCGCGCAGGACAAGGTGGATCTAAAACTAGTCAAAAATCACCAGATAGTTTTGCGAGACCTCCTGCCACAGACCGATTATGTAGTGATCGCAAAGGGGCGTGATAAGGGAGGGAACGAAGCAGTGTCTGAAGCTCAAAAAGTAACGACTGCTACAGATACGAGACCACCGGCGATCAGTAATGTGCGGGTAGAGTCGGTGGTGCAAGGAGTGGGGGAGGAAGCAACGTCCCAACTCGTAGTTTCGTGGGACACAGATGAATTATCGAGTAGTCAAGTGCTGTATGGCGAGGGGAGTTCGGGATCGCTCTCTAACAAAACGCAAAAAGACGACGCCTTAACCTTTAATCACCTGGTAGTTGTGCCAAACTTACAAGTTTCGAAGGTTTATCACCTCAAAATCGTGACAGCGGACAAAGCTAATAACGAGAGCCAATCGATTGATCAGGTGGTAATCACCCCCAAGGCGACTCGTTCGGCGCTAAACTTGGTTATTTCTAATCTATCTCAAGCATTTGGGTTCTTGGGAGGAATACAATGATAAAGTCAAAAGTGCCGAGTATAAAGTTGTTAAACGAGCAGGAGTTGCCAGTGAAGAAGCAAGAAGCGACGATGGCGGAGTTGCAGGAGCCGCTCGTACACTTTGATATAAGTAAGCTCAAAGTGGGCAAAAAAGCCGAACCTGGTGATGTGGGGCAAAACGGGATCGTAATGCAGCTAACTGATGTCAACAAATATTTCCGGGTGGGAGATCAGGACATCCATATCCTCAAGGACGTGAATGCAACGATCAAAGAAATGGAGTTTTGCATCATTTTTGGGCCTTCGGGATCGGGCAAGAGCACGATGTTGCACACACTTCTTGGCCTTGAGCCACCAACCTCGGGCAATGTGTTTTTGATGCGGTCGGACATGGCGCAGATGGACGCAGACACAGCGGCGGTCTTTCGGACCACCCGCATTGGGATGGTGTATCAACAGCCCAACTGGGTTAAGTCTTTAACAGTTATTGAAAATGTAGCATTCCCCATGTATTTACTCGGTTATTTGCCGCACGAAGCGAGGGATAAAGCCGAGGCGATGCTGGAGCTCGTCGGGATGAGTGAGTGGGGGGAGCATATGCCATCAGAACTCTCGGCCGGGCAGCAGCAAAGGATCAGTCTGGCCCGGGCCCTGATTAATGATCCCCTGGTGATCGTGGCGGATGAGCCGACGGGTAACCTAGATACCCAGTCGGGAGAGGAACTGATGTATCTGTTGTCTCGCCTAAACAAAGACCATCGCCGGACAGTGGTGATGGTGACGCACGACTTAGAGTACCTAAAGTATGCAACGCGGGTGGTACGTCTAGTAGACGGGCGGGTTGTGGACGAATATAGTGGAAAGAAGATCGAGGAACTGCGAGGCAAGATTGTGGGTAAGCGGGGCGGGGCGGGGATCCAGGAGCTAGAGATGGCAGGTGACAAACACCATGCAATCGGTGGGGGAGAGACGATAACCAAAGTATTTGGAGTGAAAGCAAAATGAGAGAGAAAGTGATGAAAGTCAATCAGGGGAAGCAGGGGGATCTTGTAAATCAAGTAGATCAAGTTAAGCGGGATAAGCCAAAAATGAAGAAATTTAATCTGTTTGGCGACGTGGTGGCGCGCGGCAATGATGTCAAAAAAGCATTTGCGACAAAAGCTAATGAGGCGATGCATCCCAAAGTACCACTGCGCGAGAAACTCAGAAAATTCTTTAGTCGTGAGACAGTGCTTAAACTACAAGAAGAGGGTAAGACAATTATGTCTTTAACCTCATTTTTTGGACTTGTGCTCATCTTTTTACTTGATCTAACAATTAAACTTTTGGCGAGTATTCCTGGGATTAAGCAGATTTTGATTCTGATTGGTAACAAGACTGGTCACCACGTCTGGCGACTATCGGAGTCTCTCATTAACCGATTTGAAAGTCGTCCCGGTCGCATTAGACGTAGCGTGCTAATCAACCTCGCGTTTCGTAACATGCGGGTCAAGAGAACGAGAGCCATGGTCACGGTGGGGGGGATGGGGCTCGGGATCGGGGCGATCGTATTTTTGGTCTCGCTTGGTTATGGTGTCCAGCGATTGGTGGTGTCACGGGTCGCGCGGCTTGATGAGCTACGGATGGCGGATGTGACTCTGCAAAATAGTAGCAACTTAAGGCTGGATGGTAACGCGATCACGTCGATGCGTAATATGCCTGGAGTGGCGAATGTTATGCCAATGGTTTCATTGGTCGGTAAACTAACATTTTCGGGTGGACAGGGTGAGAGTTTGGTATATGGCGTCTCGAAAGAATATCTTAACGCGGCAGGGATCAAACCGAGTAAGGGAGGGTTTTTTGAGTCGAGTGAGGAGGAAGCGATGAACTTGATGCAAGGGGTTGTGGCGGGGGTAAGTGACGGACTGGATTATAGTAATCCAGGCAAAGTCGGGTCGATGATTAAGGAAGGGCGATACGAACTAGGCACAAGCGTCCACTCAGTCTATCAAGAGCCATGGGCAGCATCAGTCGAGCTAGGATTGACACGAGGAATTCCTGGTGGGATCTGGGGTAGTGAAGTATGGGGAGAGAGTTACTTGGTCGGCAACAAAGGGAGATTTGTCATCACCTATACAGGTGAAAAACGAGGGGTTTGGTTAGCTGCGTCCTACCCAATCTGGGAAAAAGTGAAAGGTAATCTCGTACCAAAGCTTGATGAGGCGGGGGCGCAGGTCTGGAGCCGTGGGTATATAAAAATGAGCGATGCGGTAACTAATACTGAGGAGGCACAGCCTGGTGATACTAGGCTCGGAGATGTGCTCGGTGAGGAGAGTGTAGGACAGCCGTACGAAGTGCTAGGGGAGAGTGAAGAAGCAACGATTGCGGCCACTGTTGTTGGGGTAGATGAAGCGGGGGTGGAGTGGGTAGATCTATCGAGTCTGGACGCGAGCGCGGCAGCAACCCCTGAAGTGATGATCATTGAGACGCCAGGGGGTGCTAAAAAACAGGCGATGGTCAACGCCTCGTTTATGGAACTTGTTGGGATAGACAAAGACAATCCGGTTGGCTCGACATTTGACGTGTCTTTTGTAATCCTAAATACCCTCAAACCTGATCTCGATCGACCAGCCCAGAGTGCCAAGGCAACCTATACGATCGCTGGAGTGATCGAAGAAGGGACGAGTCCGCAGATGTATGTACCACTCGAAGACTTAACTGGACTTGGGATCACCAACTTTAGTCAAGCTAAGGTGCTCGCGGCCAAACAAGAGGAGTTAACGGGAATAAGACAGCAGATTGACAACCTGGGATACAAGACAACCTCGGTCGCGGATACAGTTGAGCAAATTGATAAGCTTTTTGCCACAGTCCGAATTGTTCTGGCGAGCTTTGGATTGGTCGCGCTGACAGTCGCCTCACTGGGGATGTTTAACACGCTTACCGTGTCGCTCATGGAGCGAACCCGTGAGGTTGGGGTGATGAAGGCGATGGGGATGCGGAGCGTAGAAGTAAAAGAGCTATTCTTGGCTGAAGCGATGATCATGGGACTGCTCGGCGGGGTGTTTGGGATACTGGCAGGGTGGGGGATGGGGAAGATGTTGGGACTGTTGCTTTCGACGATCTCTATCGCCCGTGGCGTCGGAGCGATAGATGTGTCGTACATTCCATGGCAGTTTGTGGTGTTTGTCCTCTCGCTCTCGTTTGTGGTGGGAGTCGCGACCGGAATCTATCCTGCGAGACGGGCAAGGAGAATCTCGGCCCTCAACGCACTGCGATATGAGTAGAAAATATTTATGAAATATAATCACCGCGATCACTTGGACAAAGATGGAGTGATTCAGTATTATGTAGCGACGCAGCGGGATGTTACGGAGCAAAAAGAAGTGGATCAAATGAAGACAGATTTTGTGAGTTTGGTTTCGCATCAACTGCGTACCCCACTCTCGTCGATGCGGTGGAACCTAGAGATGCTACTGGCGGGAGATATTGGCAAACTAAGTGCTAAGCAAAAAGCGGTCATCAAGAGTACTGAGGAAGCTAATGCGCGCATGATTAAGTTAATTTCAACCTTGCTTAATATCTCGCGGATTGAATCGAGGAAGTTGATTGTAGAGCCAGAAGAGATTGATTTAGTTGCTTACTTTGAAGATCTAGCGAGACAATGTCAGAGCAATGTTAAAGGCCAGAAACTGCTATTAACAATGCCAAAAGGACCATATAAAGTTGTGGTGGACCCAATGCTACTTAGACAGATTACCAACAACTTCTTAAATAATGCAAGTAAGTATAGTCCGGAAGATAAACCTATTGAGATCAGTGTAGTTGATCAGGGTGGCAAGTATAAGATATCGGTAACAGATCATGGGATAGGAATCCCTCAGAGTGAACAACGCAAAATATTCGGTAAATTCTTTCGCGCTAGTAATGTAAGTAAGCACGCAACTGATGGGACTGGGATGGGGTTATATATCGGATCTATGCTTGTTAAGTTGCTTGGTGGTACGATAGGGTTTGAGAGTCAAGAGGATAAGGGGAGCACGTTTTGGGTCGAGTTGCCCCGAAGTGGGGTCTCAGCTCGAGCCGGAGAGGTAAAGCTAGTATGAAAAAAGTCCTGATTGCCGAAGATGATATGTTTATTGCCCAGGCATACAAAACTAAACTTGAGACTAAGGGAGCGGAGGTGATGATCGCGGAGGACGGGGGAGAAGCGATAGAGATACTCAAAAAGTTTACTCCAGACGTGATCGTGTTAGACCTTGTGATGCCCAAACAAGATGGTTACGATACGCTAAAGTTACTAAGAGCTAATGATAAATACAAAAAAATCAAGATTATCGTGGCGACCAATCTGTCACAAGAAGAAGAGCTAAAGAAGGCAAAGGATGCTGGGGCGGATGAGTGTCTAATTAAGAGTGATACGGGTGTCGAGAAGATGGCAGAGATGGTGCTCGGGTAAGTGCTGGTACAATAGTTATATGCTAAATCCAGTTGTAGTTGTCACTGAAGCACTCGGGAGAGCACTGAGTGCGAGTGGCTTGATGCCTGAGAATGGTGTTCCTGATTTTAGCGTCTCTCACCCGAAGGACGAGAGTCATGGTGACTACGCGACCAACCTGGCGCTGCTACTCGCGAAGAATCTAGGTAAAAATCCTCGCGAAGTGGCAGAAAAATTAATCACTAATTTGCAGATTGATACAGAATTAGCTACTTTGATAGATACTACAAAGATCAACGTGGCGGGGGCGGGGTTTATTAACTTTTGGTTAAAAAATGATTATCTGTTTGCGCAAGTAGAGAGCGCTACGGTAGAGGGTTATGGTCGGTCAAAGAGACTGGTGGGTCAAAAGATAATGGTTGAGTACACTGACCCCAATCCGTTTAAAGAGATGCATATCGGTCACCTGATGAGTAATACCATTGGGGAGGCGATTGCGAGGTTGATCGAGTGTCAGGGAGCTACCGTAGTAAGAGCCTGTTATCAGGGCGACGTGGGACTACACGTGGCGAAAGCTATTTGGGGGATGCAGCAGAAGCTTAAATTGGAAAGTATTGAGTTGAAAGAAATTGCAGAATGGGAGTTAGTGAGGCGGCAGAGATTTATGGGTGAGGCATATGCACTCGGA
The DNA here is from genome assembly GCA_003576945.1 of Candidatus Microgenomates bacterium. Classification (GTDB taxonomy): domain Bacteria; phylum Patescibacteriota; class Microgenomatia; order UBA1400; family UBA12108; genus GWF. Next base: position 8,867 of record QEVC01000011.1, on the reverse strand, counting down.
GCAACTAAGTATGAGGAAAATGAGGGGGCAAAAGCAGAAATGATCACACTCAATAAACAGATCTATGAACGTGGTGAGGAGAGTATTAATGCCTTGTATGACGCAGGGCGAGCGTGGAGTCTCGAATACTTTGAGACCATATATGCGAGGCTCGGGACAAAATTTGATCAATACTTTTTTGAGAGTGAGGCAGGGCCAGTGGGGCTAAAAGTGGTGGAGGAGGGATTAGCCAAGGGAGTGTTAGAGCAGGGTGAGGGAGGAGCTGTCGTTTATAAGGGTGAGCAGGATGGGCTCCATACCCGGGTGTTTAGGAATAAGCTGGGACTGCCGACCTACGAAGCGAAGGATCTCGGGCTAGCTAAGACCAAGTATGAGCGAGTCAAATATGACCTGTCATATATAGTGACGGCTAATGAGATTACCGAGTACTTTAAGGTAGTCCTAAGAGTAATGGAGCAGCTCTACCCAGACCTGAGAGCCAAAACTACACATATCCCTCATGGAGTGATGAAGCTGACGACTGGTAAGATGAGTAGCCGAACTGGTAAGGTGGTGACAGGGGAGGGATTGCTTAACGATCTTCGTGACGTGGTGATGACCAAAATCGGTGAGCGTGAAATCGAGAGTAAAGATGTAGTGGCAGACCAAATTGCGGTTGGAGCGCTAAAGTACACGGTGCTTAGACAAGTTATCGGGGGTGATATTGTTTACGACCCTGAAAAGATGACTAATCTCGAGGGGGCAACAGGGCCGTTTGTGCAGTACGCTTACGCGAGGGCGAGTTCGATATTAAAGAAATTTGAAGTGAAAAATGAACCAATTAAGCTTTGTGAACCAAGTAATCTTGAAGACTCAGAGTTGGCGCTAATGCGCTGGCTTTATCGATATCCTGAGGTGATAGAGGAGGCTGGGCGAGCTCTGGCACCACATATGGTTGTTACATACGTGACAGAACTTGCGGCCAGGTTTAATAGTTTTTATCAGAACTGTCGAGTTGAAGAAGATGGAGAAGTCAATCAGTTTAGATATGAATTGACTGAGGCGGTAGCTAATGTACTAAAGAGCGGGCTAAGTATTCTCAGGATAGTCGCGCCCGCCGAAATGTAAATAATTCAGGCGGGCAGGCCTGAGGAGATGTAGTGAATTCTAGGTAAGTAATCTTTGAGATTAAGTACTCGACAATCCCTGTTTGAGATAGATCTTCATGAGAGATTGGTAAGGGACATCTAGGGCGTTAGCTCTGACTTTGAGATTATCGAGCAGGCTGATTGGGAGACGTAATGTGATTGGCTTGCTGGTTAGTTTGAGGTTAGGGAAATTGGAGTTTTTAGCCTGGCTCCAGTCGAGATAGTCGACTGAGCTGTGGGTAGCCCAGAACTCGCGTTCCTCTTTTTCTGATTTGAATTTGGGGATTTGCTTAAGTTTTTTTGTTGGCATAGATTTTCCTTTCTTTTTTGTCGGCAGGTCGGGCAGAAATAATGCGGATTTTGTTCTGCCTTATACAATACGTAATGAAGAGGATCTGACCAGCGTGGGTACTACCGAGGAGGTGGAAGCGAAGTTCGTTTTGTGAGTGAGAGCGGTCGGGGAGAGTGAGAAGATGGGGGTCGGTAAAGGGCTCTTCGGCTAGGTGGGTAGTAACTCCGTGTTTATCGAGACTTTTGTTAATGTTCCCGTGATCCCACTCGAACGAAAGTGGCTCAACGATCGTCTTCATGTATTTATAGTATCAATACAAATGTGGGTTGTCAATAGACAACTAGTGGTAGGGATCGTGGCACATGGGGAGATGTAATGAACGTGGGTTTATGAGTTGGTGATGGCGTGGTAGAGAATTATGGCTAGAGTAGTGAGTGAGAGTAATGTTATTACATGATCTTTCCAATCAGGGTCAGTCTGGATAGGCGCAAAGGAACGGTCATATTTCTCCAGTGTAGCAGAGATTAGAGTAGAGTACCCTGTGCGTATCAATTGCTTGTTTTTGGTGTGTACGGTTCGTTTTTCATGGTTGGATAGCTACCCTTGACGCGATAATTTGGCGTGGTATAGTGTAAATGTGTTAAATAGTGGTAGTAATATTACCAGTAAAATGAATAAATTACTAGAATTACAGCGTGGAGTAGGGAACTTATTTACGGCACAGGATATGGCCGTAGTCTGGGGATATAGTGATGAGCGCAAACTATATGAACTTATTAAGTACTACGTGCGTCGTAGAGAGATATTTGCTATTAGCAGAGGGCTTTATGCTTGGCATAACTACAGCGAACGTGAGATACGCGCTAAGACTACTTTGCAGTACCAGATAGCCAACAAGCTAGTACCAAATTCTTATGTATCTCTTTATACCGTACTAAAAACTGCTGGATTAGTAGATCAGTATTACGACCTGGTATTTAGCATAACATCCAAAAAAGTTAGTAGAGAGGTGGTGGGGGTGACATTTGAGTATCGGCGAGTCCCTGAGAGGATTTTGTTTAACGACTGGGGGATTGAGTTGGTAGATGGCTCGAGAGTGGCCTGTGTGGAGCGGGCGGTACTGGATACGATGTATTGTGAACCGTCATTTGTGCTAGATAGAAAAAATCTAGTAGATATGAAAAAATTAATTGTAGGTGCTCAGATTTATGGAGGGAGAGTACTCCGAAAGGTGAGGGAATGTTAAATATTGACACGCACAAGCAACAATTAAGCAAACTACTGATCTCACTAATAAGTGACAAAAGTTTAGCTACCAAGTTGGGATTTAAGGGTGGAACAGCACTATATTTCTTTGAGGACTTACCAAGATTTTCGACTGACTTAGACTTTGATTTGATCGGCGAAATTGATGAGAAAACAGAAAAAATTATCAGAGAGATTGTCGCAGAAAACCTAAAAATTGTGGATGAAAAGACGAAGCGTTATACCTGGTTTTGGTTAGGGAGCTATGGTAATGGAGAGCATAAGATCAAAGTGGAGATCAATACGCGCAGGTACCCGAACCACTACGAAAAGCGAGATTTTCGAGGGTATAGTCTAAAAGTCATGTCAAAAGCTGATATGTTGGCCCACAAACTTTGCGCAATAAGTGATCGACGAGTGCTACAAAACAGAGATCTCTATGATGCGTGGTGGATGTTCTCAAAAGGTTACGATGTAAATGAGGATATAGTGCAGCTGCGGACAGGACAAAAAATAAAAGCTTATTACTCATCCTTACTAAAGAAGATACGATCTTTTCCAGCTAAATATGATATTTTGTCGGGCCTGGGTGAAGTGATGAATAATAGTCAAAAAGACTGGGTAAAAGCAAAACTAGTAAAAAGCTTGGAAGTAGAGTTAGCGAGTAGGATATGAAGAGATTTAAGGACATTTTTGCCGAGATAGTTTCGAGGGTGTTAGACCCTGTGTGGGAGATACCACTAGCTATTCTACTAGCGGTGGCTTTTGCGGCGACAGAGGGACTTAGGTGGCGGTTCCTCGGCCTACTGCTGTTTATTGATGCGGTCGTGCCGATGATATTTTTTTTGATCATGCTGCTCAATAAGCAGATTAAAGATTGGGATATCCAAAAAAGGCAGCAGCGGATCCCGCTATATACTTTTACCCTTATATGTCATCTGGCGGGACTGTGGCTCGCACACGAGCTGGGTAAGACCGAGCTCGTCTCTGTCCTGGGTGTGTTTTATGTGGTCGGGATTATCTTTACTTTGATTACCCTAAAATGGAAGATCAGTCTCCATGGCGGCGTAAACGCGGTCCTGGTGACGGCGATCAATATGTTTTATGGGTGGCAGTATTTATGGCTATATGGGCTGCTGGCCCTAGTCATGTGGGCGCGGGTGTACCAGAGGCATCATAGCTGGGCGCAGGTGACGGCCGGGGCAGTACTGGGTGGGGGACTAGTGGGGCTAGGACTCAGCATGATTTAGCGTGAGTATTCGCTCTGGATGCGATCAGCTAAGATAGTTTTGATGAACGACTGGTAGGGGACATCACGCTTACTAGACATCATCTTGAGGGAATGGATCATGGAGACTGGTAATCGGATAGTAATGGGTTTGGTGGTCATTTTTAGCTCAGAAAAATCCATTTGAACCTGTTTAAATTGATCACAATAATCCGCAAAGCTGTGGGTAGACCAAAAATCTCGTTCTTCGTCTTCGTTTTTAAATATAGGGAGGCTATTTTTTGCTTTCTTCATATATTCTCCTTTCTTTTTTATCCTGATCTCTAGCAGATATGATACGAATCTTTTGTGCTCTGATAGTAAAGCTAATAAACAAATATCTTTTGTTGTCAGTAAAGCTAAGCAATGTATAACGCGATTCAGTTCTGGAATGAATTAAGTCTTCAAAAATCGCCTGTGGCTTATTTTTAAATGCTTGCTCACATTCTTTGTAGTCAACTTGGTGCTTGACCCAATTTTTCTCCTTATTATGTTCGTCCCACTCGAATGCGAGGGGTTTGGGGATTTTTGTACGAGACATTATGTACATAATAGTACTGTACAAATTTCTTGTCAAGGAGTGTAGTAAAATAGGGGGCAGTGGGCCATTAGCTTATTTGGTAGAGCACCGCATTCGCATTGCGGAGAGGGCGGTTCGAAACCGCCATGGTCCACCACATAGTTGAAAGTTACAAGTATAAAGTATTAGAAATTAGTGGGGGATAGCTATGCAATTTGCCCTTTGGCAAGCTCAGGATAAAAATATATGATTTTTAACACAACATATACCAAGCTAAGTAATGGAGTGCGGGTCCTACTCGTGCCAATGGCCGGAGTTGAGTCGGTGACGACCATGATCCTGGTTAAGACGGGTAGTAGGAATGAGACAGAAGAGCAGGCAGGGATCAGTCACGTACTGGAACACATGGTGTTTAAGGGAACTAAAAAATACCCATCACCGATGGCGATTGCCGAAGCAGTGGATGGGATCGGGGCAGAGCAGAACGCGTTTACCAGCAAAGAATACACGGGCTATTACATCACTAGTGCGGCTCAGCATCTACCACTAGCACTCGATATCCAGTCGGAGATGTTAACGGTGCCACTACTCCCACAAGATGATCTCAATAGAGAGCGCGAAGTGATAGTGGAAGAAATCAACATGTATGAGGATCAGCCGATGGCGAAGGCGGGGGAGGAGTTTGAAAACTTGATGTATGCAGGGAGCTCGCTGGGAAGAGAAATAATTGGAACGAAAGAGACGGTTCGTGCGACAACAAGCGAGCATTTGCGTAAGTATATGGGAGAGTGGTACTACGGGGGCAATATGCTGGTGGTGGTGGCAGGGAAAGTAGGGGATAAAAAGGAAGTGATTGAGCAAATCGAGGCCAAATTGGGTAGCGTGAAACAGGGTGGAATTATGGATTATGTGAGTGCGGGCGGATATGGGAAGGCCGAAGCAAGACATTATAAGAAAAAGACTGAACAGGCCCATTTTTATATGGGAGTACCAGCAATCTCCATGCATGATCCACGTCGCTACGCGCTGCAGCTCTCACAGGTAGTCCTCGGGGGTGGGATGAGCTCTCGTCTCTTTAACGAGATTAGAGAAAAGCGGGGACTGGCTTATTATGTTAAGGCTGATATAGATATGACATATGATACGGGCTACTTGGCGGTTCGGGCGGGAGTTAAGCTTTCACAGCTTGCTGAAGCTCTTAAGGTAGTAAAAGAAGAAATGCTAAAGCTGGGTGGGACAATAACAGAAGCTGAGCTTACAAAAGCAAAAGAATATCTACTAGGTCGCATGCCACTATCACTTGAGGAGTCGATGGGGGTGGCGCAGTTTTTTGGAATGCGCGTGCTCATTAAAGATGAGATCGTGCAGCCTGACCAGGTGGTTAAAAAGATTAAAGATGTAACGATGGAGGAGGTGAAGGCTATTTGTGAAGAGCTAGTTAAAGAGAGTGAGATCAGGAGTGTGGTGGTCGGGCCAAAACAGAATTAAACACTCGAATTGGATTTTGGACCTCGTGCCAGAAGCGTAGCAAGACTAGAGGTGTTATTGTGTAGGTCCTGTAACCAGGTTTGAGTAGTCTTGACAAGTAATTCTTTAATGCCTGGATATAGACGTTCTTTCATCATAGGAGCATTCATAGCTAGATCGTAAATTGTCTCGATAATTTCGGTGTTAGGGTATTTGTTAGAATGTAGGACTAATTCTTCAATTCTCCTGAGAGTAAAGGTAAGGTGCTTGTTGCCGTTGCTTTCGGCCTCTTCCATGAGCTTACTAAATTCGCGATTGATTGGGAGAAGGTTGAGTGCACTACTGCGAGTCAGATTGGTTCGAAGAGTGATTTTGCCAAGGCTAGTTTTTGGTTGAGTTGTCAGGCCAAGTGACATACTCAGGACGTTGGAGAAGTTTGAGCCGGCCGAAACAAACCAATCAGCATCACTTGGGAGAGTAGCAGAAGTCTCGATAACAATATTGTTGACAAGTTTTGTAAGTTCGGGCGCTGTAATGTTGGCACCCATTGTGGCAGCGTCACGACCTGTTCCGACCTGCTGATATAAAAAGCCAATGGGACTCAGTCCTAGCCGTGACAATGATTGTTCAAGGAGGTTAAGCTCTAAGATACTAAAAATTGCATTGTAGGTTGACTCAGATAGTTGATAGTTGACTTGATTATCGGGATTAAGACTCGTGTAGTATTCTACTTCTTTGAGTTGATCGTCCGTGAGTCCCTGGACCAGCGCAAACTGAAGTCGCTGTTGTTCAAAGATTGGGGCAACACAGTTAATTGTTTGGGCTTTGCTGGACGCAATAAGGTCGAGGAGATGGACATAGGATATTTTAGGGATAAGGAGGTTGCGGAGAGAGGTGGCGATAGTGCTATCTTTGACAAGACTTGGGGATTTGCGGTACTGATCGAGTAATTCTAGAGTTGATTCAAGCTCACTGCTTGGATTACTACGATTAGGAGTATGATACCAACTGTTTAGTTCGGGATAGGCTTTGGTTAATTGGTTAATAATTAATTGAATGTTTTCTGGATTAGCTATAACTTCGTTAATAATCTTAGTCACTGTATCTGAATCTGTGGCGTTGTGTTTTTTATTGATGATATTAAGGTTATCTTCGATAGGTGTTAAGTTATAGCTTAGACCAACCACTAAGTCAGATAGCTCAAGGCTATTGAGGAGATCTTTGAGATCGTTGATCTCGTCTTTGGGGTAGAGTGGGGCGCGAAATTCGAGTAGCTTTTTTTCTTTGGATGGACTGGTTGTGAGAATGTTACTGAGTAATTCTTGGTAGTTTTTTTGAGCCATACCATCTCCATGCGGATGAGATGAGTGGAAAATTAGTTTAACTTTGTTATCTGTTTGGAGGCGAAAGTCTAGATGGATCATGCTATGACCACGTGAAGCATAGAGCTCTTTTAGTGTGTTAGTTAATTCTGGAGGAGCATCTGCTTTGATAACTGAGAGCATGATTGGGATAGTGGTCTTATCCGCGCCCGAGAGTATGTTTGAAATTGGCTTCCAGTCTCCAAATGTTTTTTCCATTTTATCGATGAAGTCTTGTCGCTGCTGGGGACTCATGGACAAAAAATCACCATGATTGCTATCTAGATAGTGAGTGCAATCTGAGCTTAGGATTCGCAGGGAAATTGCTTTAAGTCCCTCACTGCTTGCGATGTAGACCGGAGAGGGAGACTTTATTCGAAGTGATCTTTTTTCGTTAACAAAAGATAGTTCAGGATCATTGGTTAGTCCACTGGTATTGAAGTAGGCGATGTTTGGCTTTTGCTTGGGGTTGTCTGGCTTATGTTGGATTAGTTTGTCTGTGAACCGGGCGGTTTCTGGATCAACCCCGGCTAGGCTAGCCCAACCTTGATGAGGATCAGTTAAAACTTTGAAAAATGAATTTGCGGATTCGCGCGTGTTTTCCCAGGATTTGCTAGGGTTGTATGTCTGAGCGTTGTGAAAGTAACCCGCCCATTTGCCCCGATGGTTGAGATATTGGGTTGCAACTAGGCTGGTCGCGATACTGATAAGCTGGTGAGGACTAAGTCCGTCAGATTCTGGGTCAAGTGTTATCTGTCGATCGTAAACCCCGGCTAGCCCAGCTAGGGTATCCTCAGAGTGTTCTTTGGGGTTGTCAACTTTTGCGAGAAAATCTGATTTGAGGGCCTCCCAGAAAATACTAGAAACTTTAGTTTTTAGCCCCGTAAAATAAGTTAGAAGATCTACAAGTATCTTGGTGGTTTTTATGCGAGTTCTTTTTGGGTCTATCCTGGCTAGGTTCGCGATATGTTCCCACATGTATGAAGAGAAGGCATCTTGGCTGCGCTTCGTTATGAGCATACGTGCTAGGTTTGGTCCATCACCCATATGGGTTACGTTGGCACTTTTTGGCCGTTGTGGTGTTGTGATTTCTGTACCATCTTCGCTCGGCTCAACAATATCGCTGAACAGTACTTTGCTAAAACGGATAAGTTTGATGATGTTGTATTGATGACTAATGGAAATTAGTTTTTCATTATCTTTAGGGAATGTTAGTCGTTTTAGCATTCTGGTTCCAAGGATTTTGAGCGCGAAGATTGTTGAGAGAACCTCAGGAGAATAGGGAGGACGATCTCGTTCGGTTGTTTTATTAGATTCGGTTTCTCTTGCATCAGGCGAAAGAGCATTCATGCTATTTAAGTATACAACTATAGTAGACTACTTGATGCACCATGTAGAGTGTCAGGGTTTCGTTTACATCTCCCTCGTATAACTCATTGGTTTTATTGTTAATAATCCACGTCTCGATTTTTTGTCGTGACGTGCAAGCCATTTTGTAGCCGTTATGGCGACGTTTAGTATTGTACCAGCCCTGGTATAGGTTGAGCTTGTACTGGGTGGTTTCCAGGTCTGTTGTTTCATCGCGTAC
>QEVC01000010.1 GCA_003576945.1 Candidatus Microgenomates bacterium | reverse complement strand
TCTACGAGCCCGATTTAATGCATTCTAGGGAAAATATCACACAAATAGCTGGATAACAAGCACAAAAGCCTCAATTTCAGCAACCTGTTTGCTTTACTTATACTCAATTTCTTATTGCCGTACCTAGACACTGACCAACTTAAGAGTTTGCTGGAAAACAATCGTCTCACAAATACAGATCTAATCTCACTTTTTGATCCAGGAAGCATTGTATATGGATCAACTGAAAGATATCAAAACATTTCCGAATCAGTCTCCAGAATTGCTCAAGTGATTGGAGGTGATCCCATCCTCACATTACACTTTTCGCCCGCACTTCTATCATCTAAAGTCTGGAATTTGGAAGATGACCAGGTAAAAATAGATGAATTTATCGTCCAAGCTCTCGATAACCATAACTTCATCACCCTCACTAGTACTTCTACGCTGTATCGCCTACAGGAGCTGGGATATCAGCCATCACCAGAACTAGGAGAGCGTTTAGTATCTGAGGCTAGTAAGTTAATTCGCGCACATAGCTCTGATATTTACTCAACGTCTGGCGTGCAGACAATATATGGTTGCTACGCTAGTCCTACTCAATTTACAGACATCATGGAATACTTGGCAACAGATAACGCTGAGAGTTCACTATACTTAGCTGGCCAACTATTTTACGAACGTTTTGGGCAATATGCTTCGTACTATGATGAGATCCCTGTCCCAAATACCACTGCCGAGCAAGATCTCCTCAATGACTTAATTGCAAATGATGCAATCAGACCTCACTTAGGTGGTGAGGGAGGATTGATTAGCACCTATTATGCGTACGCTGACCATTTGACTGAAGCAAACGCGCAGAAGTTATACCAAGAAACAGTCCAAGATATATCGGAGCGAAGTAGATATGAGCTGGTTAAAAACATGCAAGACCACCACTTTCATCCACCAAAGTATGTTTTTGACCATAATAAATTTATGGAGGAAGTGTATGGAGAATATACTTCGGAGCGATATTATATTTTCGAGTCAAGTAGTAACGATTTTGTCAGAGATAATTTAACGTTTATCGAGTTTGTGGATATTTTTAAATTTGTGACAGAGGAAAGAAGTTATTTTGACATGTACATTCCCGCAGATGTAGCTAAAGTCTTCAACCACGATTACTTTGTCACCATTCCTGGATATAGCCCACAGCTAGAGCAAGATTTAGTTGCAGAGTTGATTGGTCAACTAGGAATGTTTGACATGGAAAATGTACCATACGAAAGTTATTACCTCGTGCCATACCTCATATCACAACAGCCAAACTTTGATTATGGTCCATATTTTGTCTCTTGGGTTACGAATTATTGGGGACTCAAACACGTTATCGAAGATAGTCCAGAATCCTTAGCATTATTCTTGCAAGTAGCTAAGGCCATTAAGCCTGAATATTGGGCAGAAATTCAGGCAAAAGATATTGAGAAGTATGAGTATTTACGGTCTCTAATCAACAGACAAAACTTGCCGAGTGCTTCAAGTCGCCGCAGGTGATTAAATGGAGATTAAAGATCGTAGACCATCTGAAAAGAATTGCAATTCGTTCTGCCTAAATTGTTCGCTATATACATCATGGCTAGCAGGTTCTTGCCATCCACCAGTCGGTATGGGGTCAGCATTACCAGCATAATCATGGAGTATTAAATCCCCCTCTGGTGAAACAAGAATATTTTGGAAGTTGAGGAATCCATAAGGTTTAACAGCTTCGAGATCTTTGCGCATTAATTCTCGATTAAAATCTGGAATGTAAGCTGGGTTTTTCACAATATCTCCATGTGCCTCACCTGTAAGTTTGTGCATCTCCGCTAGGTCAGCTATTGCCTTTTCAACTTGAGATGCCGTCAATTTACCCCCCCCATCTAGATATTCCTTTAAGTTTCCTTGATGTATAATTTCGGGCTCAACCCACCCACCGGGTACTTCTCTGGTAAACTTAAATTGTGGCGACTTGCCCGCATTGTCACGATAAACTTCCATTTGATGTTGGTTTTGTGCTAGTTACTCCTCGTCACGAGTGAATAGCCATAGATGCGTTACTCGACCTTTGTCCCGATCAATAAAAATCTCATTATGAGCCCCACGGGTTAACTTTTCGCCAAACAAAAAATCTCTATCATCCCATGAATACCCTCTAAATTCTTGACCAGGTTGGGGGTATTCACCATTTTCTTTCAACCGAGTAGTTAATCTATCTAAAACTTGATCAGGAGTTTGAGTAGGCCATAACCAATCCTTTGGTCTTTCAGTTTGTTTTGTAGAGTCAACAAGATAAGTATCTGTAATTTTGTTCGGAACATCTGGGAATTTCATTCCCATCTTATCTGTTACAAAATCAACAACTCTATCAAACATAAATAAAGTATAGCAACAAAATCCCTCCATTTTTCATTCTTTCATGCTCCCCTGCTCTGCATGGCGGAAGGAAGGGGTGGGGGGAGGGAATCCGTCATGCAGAGGGTACAAATACCCCGCCGTCGAGGTCGTGAAACGACCTATACCGCCTGTTTGTTGCCGTCAGGCAACGTGAGGTCATGTCTCTCCCGCCTCGCGACAATATGGATTTTTCATTTTCATCTGGCGGGCGATCACAAAAAATTTGCGTGCGGGAGAGACTCGCGCCGAAGGCGCGACCCCAAACAGGCGGGATCACCGATTCTATCGGTGCGACGGCGGGCACCATTTGCAGAGTGTTCATACAATTTTGGAAGATTTTGAGATTTGTCGCCAGCAATCAGGAAAATTTGGTGATGAAATGAGTTCTGACTTTGTTATATAATGGCACTCATTTATGTTAAATCAAATCATACTCACCACCACAACTACTACTACTACTAACCCCTAGGGGACTGGAGTATTAGTGCCGACTCCACAAGTCCCCGAAGAGGGGATTTTTAATAGGTCCTGCTATACTAAACACATATAAATTTAAGGAATGCTATGTCAGATTTACCACAAGATCATTTAAATCAGTTACGCCATTCTGCCGCACACCTCCTCGCCGCTGCCGTCATGGAGCTATATCCTAATGCCAAACGCACCATTGGCCCTGCAATCGATAATGGCTTCTACTACGACTTTGATTTTGGCGATATCAAAATAACTGATGCCGATCTCTTAAAGATAGAAAAGAAAATGCGACAACTTATTCCTACCTGGAAAAGTTTCGAACGACATGAACATAGCGTAGAAGAGGTTAAGTCTGAATTTAGCGATAATGAATACAAGCTTGAATTGATTAATGAATTTAGTAGCGAAGGCCAAACTCTCACGGTCTATCAATCTGGTGATTTCCGCGACCTCTGTCGTGGTGGACACGTCGAAGAACCCAACAAAGTACTCAAAATTTTCAAACTAACCAAACTCGCCGGCGCCTATTGGCGCGGGGATGAAAAAAATAAAATGTTGACTCGTATTTACGGCACTGCTTTTGCGACTCAGGAGGAACTAGATCACTATCTCTGGCTCCAAGAAGAGGCCAAAAAAAGAGATCATCGCAAACTAGGCCGAGAGCTAGACCTCTTTAGTTTTTCTGAATATGTAGGCTCAGGTATGCCCCTCTATAGTCCCAAGGGAGCTCTTGTTCGCCGTCTCTTAAATGGCTACGTCGAAGAACTACAGAGTCGCCAGGGTTATCTCCAGGTCCACACTCCCCAAATCGCCAAGGCCGAACTTTTCAAAAGAAGTGGTCATTATGACAAATATAAAGAAGATATGTTTCGGGTAGTTAGTAACTACAGCGATGAAGAGTTTTTCTTAAAGCCCATGAACTGCCCCCAACATACCCAGATTTATACGAGCCAGCCCCGCAGCTACCGTGACCTTCCATTTCGTATCACTGACTTTGCTATGCTCTACCGCGATGAAAAGCCAGGGGAGCTAAACGGCTTGGCGCGCGAGGATCAGGTCGACGCCGAGGTCGATATGGCACTAGCCATGACCAAAGAAATCATGGATACTTTTGGCTTTAAATATCGCTACCGCCTCTCTACTCGTGACCCAGAACACCCAGAGAAATATCTAGGAGATCCCAAAGTCTGGGACAAGCTCGAAAAATGGGCCGTTACCATTATGGAGCGCAATAATATCCCATACTACGATGGCCCCGGCGAAGCCGCTTTCTACGGACCCAAAATGGATCTCATGGCCACGGATGCACTAGGCCGTGAATGGCAGCTCTCGACAGTCCAGATCGACATGGTCCAACCTGAGCGCTTTGAGCTCGAATATACCGCCGAAGATGGGACGCGGAAACGTCCTGTTATGATCCACCGTGCCATTCTTGGTTCCTCTGAGCGCGCCCTCATGGTACTACTCGAGCATTATGCCGGTGCTTTCCCCCTCTGGCTTGCACCAGTTCAGCTCTTACTTCTTCCGATCTCCAAGGGAGAGCTAGAGTATAGTCGAGCGTTAGTTCGCAATTTAACGACTGCCGGTTTTCGCGTCGAACTAGATGAGTCCAATGCGACACTGGGTAAAAAGCTGGTTAAAGCAAGGGAACTCAAGGTGCCCTACACCGTGGTAATCGGCAAGAACGAAGTGAAAAACCAGACTTTAACCCTCAAAAACCGCGCTGGAGACCAGCTCACGCTCAATCTCGAAGAGGTCCTCGCCAAATTAACTCAGGAGAATAACAGTAAGGCATAAGTCATGACATCTGGTATAATGTACCCATCATTACTATGTACCATGTACTAAGTACTATGTGTACCACAAAATCGGAGATTTTGTCTGAAATACTACGCAATCAATAGTTTTATTAAAGCCCCAGAGCTTCGCGTCGTGGATGAAACCGGCAAACAGGTTGGTCTACTCTCGCGTGAAGAGGCGCTCGAAAAAGCCCGCAATCTCGAGGTAGATCTTGTAGAAATAGCTCCCATGGCCCAGCCACCCGTTGCCAAGCTCATCGACTTCAAAAAGTTTAAGTATATCGAAGCCAAGAAAGAGCGTGACAGTAAAGGGGGTAGTGGAAAAGTGGAACTCAAAGAAATCCGCTTTACCCCCTTTATCGCCCAGGGGGACATGGATTCTCGTCTCGCCAAAATAAAAGCTTATCTAAGCGATGGCAACAGAGTTAAAATTGTGGTAAAATTTACCGGTCGCCAAATCACTCGTGTAGAATTTGGTCACGAACTTATCAAAAAAGTCCTTACTGGGCTAGAAGGTGCAGCCACTCCAGATGGAGTAACCAAACTCCAGGGGAAACAGCTCTTCCTCATCCTAAATCCAGTCAAAAAGAAATAAACTATGAAGCGCAAAACTCGTAAATCACTAGTCAGACGAATTAAGGTAACCAAAACCGGCAAAATGATTCACCGTACTCAAAACATGCGACACCACAGGAGTCACAAAGGCGCCGCCCAGGTACGCCGCATGAAGACCGTTAAGTTCTTGACTGGTGGGACTGGTCGCCGTATTAAAAAAGCACTAGGAATCTAAGTCTATGACAAGAGTAAAAGGTGGACCAACAAAACGCGCTCGCCATAATAAAGTTCTCAAGCGGACTAGCGGTTTCCGCATGACCAAGAACCGCCTCTGGAAGGTCGCGCACGAAGCCTATCTTCACGCCCTAGATTATAGCTTCCAAGGTCGCAAAGACCGCAAAAGCGATTTCCGTTCACTCTGGATTGTTCGTATCAATGCCGCTCTTCGTGCAATTGATGAAAAGCTGACCTACTCTCGCTTTATCGCCATGATGAGTGCCAAAAAAGTCGAGCTAGATCGTAAAGTCTTAGCAGGTATTGCTGTTCAAGATCCAGACACCTTCAAAAAGATTGTCGATAAAATCAAATAGTTCTTTCATTCCTCCCAACTAGTTAATTTGGGGGTTGACACTTTTCAGTCCCATAGTGTATTATGCACTTCTTGCGAGAAGCAACCATCCGCAGTTTCCCACTAATACGGGATGTCTGGCAGGAAGGTTGCTTTTGGCGTATATAAGCGCTATATTGCAATTATGACATCCAAAAACCTTACAACTAACCAAAAATTAGATCTAATTCTTAACAAGGTTACGAGTCTCGAGTTAAATCAAAAATCACTCGCAAAAAATCAGCATAAACTTGAAAAAAACCAAGCAAATATGCAGGGTGATATCGTTTCAATGCAGGGTGATATCGTTTCAATGCAGGGTGATATCGTTTCAATGCAGGGTGATATCGTTTCAATGAGGTCAGACATTTCAACTATTATGGTTGATATCGTTTCAATGAAGTCTGACATTTCAACTATTAAAAAAGAAGTTCATGCCCTCGTTACTGTAGTTCCTGATGCTCTAATGATGGCGGCCCAATCAAAAGATCGACTTGATCAAAAAGACGAAACAACTAAGAAATCATTTACCCCCTTTACCAGCGGGGCGTTTGCGGCGTAATTTTTAACAAAATAGCCCAAACCAACCCCGCAAACAACCAAGCGGGGTTTTTTAATGGCAAATACGCTAAAATAGAAAGACATATGACATCAGATCAAATAGATTCGCAATATAAATTGTGTAGAGAGTCGTTTCTTGAAAGAATCGATAGCATCATCTCCATTTCAGATCTAGATGAATTCTACTTAGAATATCTTGGCAGGAAAGGCACCACCACTAACTTACTTAAACTAATTAAGGAGATGTTACCTGAAGACAAAAAACAATATGGCCCGATATTCAACAAGTTAAGAACTAACCAAGAAGAAATAATTAATTCTAAGCGAGAGGAATTAAATCAAACACAGGGAAATATAGATATCGATCTAACAATCCCAGGTGCAATCCTCCCCACCGGCCACCTTCACCCTACAACCACAATTATTAGAGAAATGAATGAGTTCTTCCGCTATCTTGGTTTTAGTATCGGCGAAGGTCCGGAGCTAGAGGATGTTGAGTATAATTTCCGTCGTCTCAACCTCCCCGAGGGTCACCCCGCCACCGATCTCCAAGACTCTCTCTTTGTCAAAGAACCACAGTACCTCATGCGGACTCATACTAGCAGTGTCGAGACTAGGATCCTCTCCGAATACCATGATAAACTCCCACTCCGTGTCGTCGTGCCTGGAAAATGTTATAGAAACGAAACCAATAGTGCCACGAACACTAGCTTCTTCTACCAATATCAGGGATTTGTCGTAGACAGGGGGATCACCATTCAGCACCTAAAAGACACGCTAACTAAGTTCCATCAGTTTTTATTCGGTGATGATGTAAAGCTACGTTTCCGTTACAAGTACTACCCCGAAGTTAGTCCAGGTATGGGTGTCGATATGCAATGTAGATTTTGCAAAGGGAGTGGTTGCTCAGTCTGCAAATATCGTGGCTTTATCGAAGTACTCGGCAGCGGCATGATTCATTACAATACCATGAAAGCGTGTGACATCGATCCTGAGACCTACACCGGATATGCCTTTGGGATGGGATTGGACCGGCTAGTCATGAGTAAATACGGAATCAAGGACATCAGAAAACTCTACGGAGGCGAACTTGTCTATGTCTAACAAATATAATGCTATATATCTACACGGATATACGGATATACAGCTATACGGATTTACGAAATTATGAAGATCCCACTTAACTGGCTAAAAGACTACGTAAGTACCGACAAATCTCCCCGGGAGATTGCCGCGAGCTTTACCCAACTTGGCCTCATGCTCGACAAGCCATTAGATAACTCAGGAGTCCTCGATCTCGAACACCGTATGGACCGTTCGGACTGGCTAAGTATCATAGGATGCGCGCGTGATTATGCCGCCTTTAATAAGCTAAAGTTAAATTATCCAAAATCCAATACGAAAAAGCTGCCCCTCGTCTCACCTTCCGAGATGGTCGAAATTACAGTAAGCACTCCTGCCGTTCGTCGTTTCAATACCAGAGTGGTTAAAAATGTCAAAGTGGGGGAGTCGCCAGATTGGCTCAAAGAAAGACTCACCGCCTATGGTATTAAAAGTATCAACAATGTCGTCGACATTACCAACTACGTCATGGTCGAGCTCGGTCAGCCCATGCACGCCCAAGATCTCGCTAAATTAAAAAAGAGCGAGATAACCCTCAGACCCGCAAAAGCTGGCGAAACAGTCAGGACTATCCTCGGGACTACCGTCACCCTAGATAAAGATATCTTTGTCCTCAGTAGTGGGGGAGTAGCAATCGTAATTGGCGGTATAGTCGGTGGGGTCGAAACAAGCGTAACACATGACACTACCGAAATCATATTGGATGCCGGCAACTACGATCAAAGTGTAATCAGAAAAAACAGCCGCAAACTCAAAATTATCAACGAAACCGTGAGTCGTTATGACAAGTTCCTCCACCCCGACTTGTGCGAGATCGCTCTCGATCGAGCGACCTATCTCCTCGAGACTATTTCTGGTGCAATCGTGTACCAAAACTCCGATTATTACCCAGCTCCACCAGCTCCACTGATCCAAAAATTAACCTTTGCTCGCCTCAAGATTTTGAGTGGGATGGATTTACCTATTTCGGTCGTCAAACGTATTTTGACTGCCCTCGAATATCAGATCCTCAGTAGTACCAAAGATGGTTTAACGCTAAAAGTTCCTTATTTCCGCACTGACGTTGAGGTAGAGGATGATATTGTTGCCGATATTCTCCGGATTAACGACTATAGCTCTATTCCCACCTCCCCGCTAGATACTCCTGTACCAAAGGATATTACTCCAGCTATTCTTACTTTTGAAGACCACCTACGAGACTTGCTAGTTTCATTTGGTGCCCACGAACACATTACCGCGAGTCTCGTTAAAGAAAGTGGTGATAGTGGCGAAATTCTCCTGAGTAACGCGCTTAGCGCCGACCAGAATGCGTTAAGAACAAGCGCAAAGCCTATGTTGATGGAGGTCCGTACTAACTACCATAAACATCAAGTAGGTGTTCCGATCATTTTTGAGATTGGCAAATCATTCAAACAATCAAATGGCAAATATCAAGAAATTAGAGAGCTGGCTATCGTCGGACCTGAAGTAGGACATTCACTCGCAACCCTGATGCACCTACTAGGCATCAAGTACCTGGTTTCCAACACAGGTGAAGTCATTATTTCTAATACTACTGTAGGCCAACTCGAAGGTGGGGCAGTAACTCTAGATACTGCACTACTTATGCAATATCAACAAAAATACACAGGCATAATTAGTGATTTTACCCATGTCATAAAGCGAGATATTTCGCTTATCGCTCCAAAGCATGTTACCTATTTTGATATCGCTTCAGTAATCGAAATTACAAAACCCAATTTCAGTTACACCTGCAAGTCGATCGATAAGGTAGGCCAAGACATTAACTACGTTCTCACCCTCACTTGGTCGCATAATGAAAAATCGATTGATACAGAGTTGTCAGAAGTTATTGCCAAAGTAACCAAAAAACTCAATATCAAATCAAAAACCTAAGGAGTAGAAGAAGGAGTAAGGGAAGGACTAGGACTAAGCGAGGGTGATGGACTCGCGTTCCAGTCCATATTTACTCCGATTTTTATCCTCGTATCTTTCTCACTTCCATCTTTAGTTTTAACCTTAGCCATCAGCTCATATGTGCCATCAGGCAAGGTAATGTTAGTCGAAATGGACTTTTCACTCCCAAAGCTCTCGATCTCACTCCCATTACTATAAAGCCTAACCCATTCAATATCTTTTGCGGTAGTTACCTTAACTCGAACATTAAAACTATTCGAGTTAATCCGACTCTCATTTCCCGGTTTCTCAAATCCGATCACTAGATCTGTGTCGGCACTACAATATTCGCGTGGCACTTTGTAGGCAGGATCACCCTGTGAATCAATCCAATTTTGGATATCATCAATCCAGTTGTTACTCTCTGGTTTAAGAACATAGAATACTTTTTCGTTATACTCACCACGCGCCACATCTACTTCGGGTGCTAATTTATTTTCATCACTACGACAAACCTTGACTTTTGTATGAATTGGATCAGGCTCAGTTGGCGCAGTTCCTTTGACAAAATAATCCGCACGAGCAGGGTAACCATCGTGTTCAGGATACCCTGATACTGTATCAACTTGTCTCGCTTCGACATTACTCGGTGGCACAAAATCTTCGCCCCTATACTTCTCCCAGGCCTTAAGCATGATTTTTCGCCAGATGGGAGACGCTCCAGTTACCCCCGAGGCCACGTCCTTCATCGGCGAGTTATCGTTATTCCCCACCCATACCCCTACCACCGCGTTGGTACTCCAGCCGATCGTCCAGTTATCTCGCTTATCATTAGTTGTTCCAGTCTTAACCGCAATTGACCGACCATTCATATTTAGATAGCTATTAGCCCCAAAAGTAAGGAGTCGCGCGTTATTGTCATACAACACATGATTGATTAAGAATGCCACTTCTTCCGATATGACTCTTTGCTTTTTTGCTTGCTTGGCTTCGTAGATTACCTGACCGTCACGCTCTACTTTAAGGATCGAAACTGGTTCGATTCGCTCCCCCCCATTCGCAAACGCACTATATGCGCGTACCAGGTCATATAGACGCACCTCACCGCCACCTAGAGTCACTGACAACCCAAAGCGCTTCATATTCTCAGTTGTAGGCTCTAGCGACTCAAAACCCATGTTGTAAGCAAGCGACAACATGTCTTTTAAGCCAACAAGTGACAAGAGCTTGACCGCAGGGATATTTAGCGAAGACCCGAGCGCAAAACGTAGTTGGGTTGGTCCATGAAACTTGCCATCATAGTTCTTCGGCTCATAAAACTCACCTTCTTTACCCCCCGGGAACTTAGTGGGGACATCTAAAAGCATGGTAGCAGGGGAGTAGCCCTTCGCAAATGCCGCCGCGTATGTCACTGGTTTGATCGTACTCCCAGGCTGTCTTAGTGACATGACCACATTCACTTCACCGTCGTAGTCAGTGGCAAAATAATCCTTCGATCCCACCATCGAGAGAATTTCACCATTTTGGGGATTCATCACCATTGCCGCCCCGTTGCCAATCCCAGCTTTTTCTAACTTACCTATTTCTTCTGCAACTGTCGTTTGCGCTAGCTCTTGGAGTTCAGAGTCGAGAGTAGTTGTTACGGTATAGCCACCCTGCTCAACCACCGCTTCACCTAGTAGGTCTACTAGCTGATCTTTTACATAAAACACAAAGTGGGGGGCCCGTATTTCGACACTCTGGTCTTTAAACTCGACATTGGGTAACTCAGCCAGTGACGCTTCCTCTGCCGTCTTATCAATATAGCCATCTTCTCTCATCCGACGTAAAACCGCCGTAGTTCTGCCTATGTAGGCGGTAGGATCATTACCATATGGCGAATATCTAGATGGTGCTTGGGGCATTCCCGCCAAGATTGCCGCTTGGGTAAGTGTTAAGTCAGATGGTAACTTGCCAAAATAACGCTCAGCCGCCGCGGCAATACCTACCGCAGTCCCTCCATATGGTGCTTCGTTAAGGTACATCGTCAAGATTTCGTCTTTACTAAACTTCCGCTCTATCTGAATAGCCAGTACTAGCTCTTTGATCTTCCGGACCAAGCTACGATCAGAGGTAAGTAGGACGTTCTTAACTAATTGCTGGGTGAGTGTCGATCCACCTTGAGCCCTACCCCTGGTAAAGAGCCTCGAGCCACCACGGATCATCCCCCATATACTAAATCCTTCATGGGTATAAAATTCTTTATCTTCGACCGCTACAGTCGCTTGTCTCAGAAGTGGAGATATCTCTTCAAATTGAACTGGTAGGCGATTGTAATCAGTGTATAGATCGTACAAAGTCTCTCCATCACGATCAACAATTTTAGTACTAAATCCATCTCTTCTGATAACCGTATTAGGGTCCGGTAGGCTCCGCGCCGTCCATGCCAAAACTATCAATAGCAAGATTATCCCAACAACAACGCCAATCAAAGACAATATTCCTAGATATTTAAGAATCGTCGCCTTATCAAACCTTCTATAATTAACCCGCATCCTTCTTCCGCTATTTCTGACCCGCCAAGTCGATAACCATTCTTGCATAGTAAAGAGTATAACACCTGGTGTACAATTACTGCTATGACCAACGACTTACTTACACGCGGCGTAGAAAATATTATCCCAAACCAGGCCAAACTACAAGCACTCTTAGATTCTGGCCGTAAACTGAATATTTATATTGGTATCGACCCAACCGCCACTCGGATCCACATCGGTCACGCAGTCCCTCTTCGTAAGCTCAACGAATTTGCGAGTCTTGGTCATAACGTCACTTTTCTAATCGGTGATTTTACAGCTCTCATTGGTGATACATCAGACAAAGATACCGAGCGTCCCATTTTAACTAGTGAAGAAATTAAAGCTAATTTTGTCTCCTATAAAAAACTGGCAGAGAAAGTTTTGGACTTTAATAAAGTAAAAGTCGTCTATAACTCCGAATGGCTCAGCAAATTAACCTTTACTGACATCGTCAAACTGTCACAACACTTCTCCGCAGGTGATTTTGTCGGCCGCGAACTTATCAAAAAAAGACTAAATGCCGGCAAACATGTCGGACTACACGAACTCCTTTATCCTGTAATGCAAGGGTACGACAGCTACCATCTCGACACTGATATTCAGCTCGGCGGTACAGACCAGACCTTTAATATGCAAGCAGGTCGCATCCTTCAAAAAGATTTAAGGGGTAAAGAAAGCTTTATTATCGCAAATGGTTTTCTGGAGGGGACTGATGGCCGCAAAATGAGCAAGAGTTGGGGAAACGCGATTTGGCTCGATGACGAACCCAACGAGATGTATGGCAAAGTAATGTCGCTCAAGGATGAGCTAATAATTAACTACTTTACTCTTGCAACCAGCGTCAGTCGAGAACAAATTGCCGACTATGAAGCATCTCTCAAGGATGGAGCCAATCCAATGGATTTAAAGAAAGCACTAGCACATCAAATTGTCTTAGAGTTACATGACGAAAATGCAGCCAATGCTGCTGCAGAATACTTCCAAAAAACTGTACAAAACAAAGAACTACCACAGGAAATTGAAACCGTGGAAATAGCCTCTGGTATAAGTGCTTCAGCGATGCTATTTAGTCAGGTATTTAATGTTTCTAAATCAGAATCAAAGCGTATAATCGAACAAGGTGGAGCACACATCAACGACAAAAAAATTACCAACATCAATGAAAATGTGGATGTTGTAGATAATATGGTCCTTAAATTTGGTAAAAGAAAAATTAAAAAAATAAAAACCATATGAGTTTAACTAGAAAGCAGCGCAAAATCTGGGTCATCATCACTGCCATCTCAACAATCGCACTCATTGCCAGTAGTTTTGCCCCATTCTTCATCCGCTAAAGCTATAATTGGCTCATGCAACTCATAGACATCCCCGGAATTGGCGACAAAACAATCGAGATCTTAAATCGCGCCAACATCACTACACCAGAAGAACTTCTACAGTACTATCCCCGCACCCATCGCTATTATCACAAGCGAAACATTGTCGCGAGCAGGGTGGGAGAATGGTCCATCTTGACTGGTACTATCACTAAGCCTTTTAGTAAACACACGGGCCGAGTAAGCTTGCAAAATGCTACTCTTTCAGACAACACTGGAGTTCTCACACTTAGGTGGTTTAACAGTCCTTTCATCGTCCGCACCATCAAAACTGACGTCGCCTACGAGGTAATGGGCAAAATCGAAATATTTGCAGGCAAAAAACAGCTCATCAATCCACAACTAAAAGTTCTCAAAGAAAACACGAGCGTTAAAGAAACTTTAATTCTTCCTATTTACACTCCAATTTCGACTCTTAAGTCAGGTCACTTAAGAAATATCATTAAATCTACTCTTGAGGTAATTAAGCTCGAGGACCCACTCCGCGCCGAGACTCTCGCCGAAAATCACCTCTACCCACTCAAAAAAGCACTCGACAACATCCACTTTCCAGATACCAAGGAAGATCTAGAGTCCGCCATCCATCGCCTCGGCTTTGACGAACTAGTTGCACTCCAAACCGAAAGCTTGTTGCTAAAAGAAAGTATGTCTCCTCCCACAACCCCCCTCGATGGTAATCCAGAGCTACTTAGCTCTTGGCTAAAAAACCTACCATTTACCCCTACACCTAGCCAAACTAATGCCATTAATGCAGTAATTTCAGACTTGTCTCAGCCGCGGGCCATGCACCGTCTAATTACAGGCGACGTAGGCAGTGGCAAAACCTTAGTTGCCGCAGCCAGTACGCTCTGGGCGGTAACTAGTGGTCACCGGGTACTTGTGCTTGCTCCGACCCTTATCCTCGCCGAACAGCTCTACGCGAGCCTTAATAAGTATCTCGCTCCAAAAATTACAACCAGCCTAATTACACGCACTCAAAAAGGTAACGCCAAAGCAGATGTAGTTGTGGGAACTCATGCAATACTCAGTAAAAAACATAATTTTGACAATGTTGGCTTAGTTATCATCGATGAACAGCATCGCTTTGGCGTCAAAGATCGCGAAAAACTACGAGGGATAAACCCTACCCCTCACTTACTCATGCTCTTTGCCACCCCAATCCCTCGCACTCTCGCCATGACCACACTCTCACACCTAGATCTCAGTCTCATGCCAGATATGCCAGGAGGTCGCCTCCCGACCAAAAGCTACGTTATCACAAAGGACAAAAGACCAGATGCCTATGAATGGATCAAAAATGAGATTCAGGATAAAGGTCAACAAGCCTTTATCGTTACCCCTTTAATCGAGCTAGCCGAAAACGAAGAAGAATCACCCAAAATCGCGCTAACTACCCTTGAGAAGGAACTTAAAAATAATTTCCCCAACCTCAAAGTAGATTATGTCCACGGAAAAATGAAAGACTCAGAAAAAACTAACCATCTCGAAAAGTTTCGAAGCGGGGAGTCCGATATCCTCGTGGCAACCAGCATGATCGAAGTCGGTATCGACATTCCAAAAGCCAACATTATCTTGATCGAAAATGCCGAGCTCTTTGGACTCTCCACTCTTCACCAACTCAGGGGTAGGGTGGGGAGAGGTGGTGGACAAGGTCATTGCTTGCTTGTAACAGCAAAAACAGATCCTAAAACCACTGAACGCTTGGGAGTGTTCGTCAGAGAAAAAAGTGGTCTTCAACTCGCCGAATATGACCTCGCAACAAGAGGTCCCGGTGATGTTTTTGGTACGCTCCAAAGTGGCTCACTCGGCTTACGTTTTGCGAACCTGAGTGACCCCACGTTGCTCGAAAAAACCAAACACGTTGCTGTAACCCTTGCAGAAACTCCAGAGATCAAATACAATACAAGCTAGTTCCCAATATTTGGGATTTGTTATTTGTAATTTGAGATTTCTCTCCGAAGGAGAGTACATATATGACACCATTACCTAAACGCCGTTGGTCCACTGCTCGTCAAGGCAAGCGTCGTGCCAGCATCAGCCTCGCTCTCCCTAAATTGATCAAATGCAAAAACTGCGGTCAGATGAAACAATCTCACACAGTCTGCTCTAACTGCAACACCTAATACTCCATGAAAACAGTAAACGATCCTAGGCATAAAACTCGAGTTACTCGAGTTCAATCACTCTTTGCCCATACTTTTCAAGACAACCAAGATAATGTGCAAATTAGCGATATTCTTAGTAAGCTGTCAATTATTGATGAAGCAATTTCGAGCGCTGCGCCCGAATGGCCTCTCAACAAGATTAATAAACTCGATCTAGCCGTTCTCAGACAAGCTGGTTTCGAACTCCTTTTTACTGATACCCCCAGTAAAGTGGTAATCGACGAAGCAGTCGAAATCGCCAAGACCTACGGTAGTGATAACAGTGGGAGTTTTGTCAACGGTGTACTCGGCACAATTCTTGAAAGGAATACCAAAAATGACTAACTCTAGTCTCACAGCGCTATTAACAACACTAAATCTTAGCCCAAAAAATCATCATCTCATCGAGAATGCCTTTGTTCATCGCAGCTACTTAAATGAAAGTACAAATTTTAAAGAAAGTAATGAACGACTTGAGTATCTAGGAGACGCAGTCCTTGAGCTAATTACGAGTGATTACCTCTACAAATCTTACCCCGATTATCAGGAAGGGATGCTGACCAACATTCGCGCCGCGCTCGTTAGAACCGAATCGCTTGCCGAGATTGCTGAGACCCTTAATTTCCCCAAGATCATTCTGATGAGTAAGGGCGAGGCAGCCACAGGTGGCCAAACGAACAAATCAATCCTTGCTGACGCCTTTGAAGCCTTTCTGGGTGCAATTTACCTAGACCTAGGTCTAGAGAGTGTAGCAGAGATCTTAAAATCAGAGCTTTTTCCAAAAGCTGAGAAGGTTATCACTGGTGGTCTATATAAGGACAATAAGTCCTTCCTCCAAGAAGTCTCTCAGGCAAGATTCAAGGCAACACCTCAATACAACCTTATCTCCGAAGCAGGACCAGATCACGATAAGGAATTTGTCATGCAAGTAGTTATCAACAATCAATCATATAACAAGGGTACTGGTAAGAGTAAACAAGCTGCTCAAGAGGATGCCGCCAAAAACACTCTTGAGCAAATCCTTCATTCCTGATAAAATACAAAAGTATGCTAAAAATCAAACTACAACGTATCGGCAAAAAGGGACAACCTCAGTATCGTATCGTCGTCCGCGAAGACCGAGTCAAACAGGGTGGAAAAAGCGTAGCTGAAATCGGCTATTACAACCCCTTAACCAATCCAGGAACTTTCAATATAGACAAAAAGGCCTACGCCGAATGGATGAGCAAAGGCGCGCGTCCTACAGATACTATTCGCAAGTTAGCTACCCCAAAATCTAAATAAACACATAAAATACCCATTACTAACAAGAAAAGGAGATCCACATGCAAGACATTCTAAGTTACGTTATCAAAAATATTGTCACAACTCCAGCCGACGTTAAAATCGAAGAAGTTATCGATGAAACTGGGACTACTACTTACCTAGTCACAGTTAATCCTAGTGATGTTGGTCGTATCATTGGCAAAGAAGGCAAAGTTATCAAAGCAATCCGCACCATCATGCGAGTCATAGCTATCCAAAAGGGTGTACACGTCCGAGTCTCTGTAGTCTCAGAATCAGAGGATAACCAAAACTCAACCCCAGTCGAAGAACAAGTAGCTGTCGAGACCGAAGATAGTCTCAACGTCGAAGTTTAAAGGTCTTGCCTAAAGAGATCTACTCTACCATTATTTTCTGTGGGTGATTTAGCAACGGTACTGCCACTATATGTCTTGAAAACATTTAATTTCTGGAAGTAATCCTCTTCTTTTTCTGTAAACAAGCTAATTGCACCCTTAAGATCAACTGTTTGGGTCGGTGACCAGAGCATACCCAGAGATAGGCTCATCGAATACAAATCTTCTTCGATCTTAGTCACCACGACGTCAGATACCTGCATGAGTGGCAGTGTCTGCTCCACCTGCCTTAGAAATGCATAAATCCCGTCACGAGTACCAGTAATTTTTATGTCAGTATCCAAAACATTCAGGAGTGCGACCTTACGTGTATTTTTGCTACGACCCAAGCCAGATTTATGACTCTCGCCACTCACATCACCTGGCGCGATCGTTATCCCGCCAAATGATAAACCTAGTTCTTTTGACAATCCGTCAACTGCCCCAAGATAGGCAATAACATCTTTAGTTTCGGGTAAGGCTGCTTTAATTACTTTAGTTCTTTCCTTGAGTACTTGTTGATCAATCTGCGAAAGTATCGTCACCTTCTTCGATAGTGACTCTTCCTCTTTACCTCGAGTTTCTATCTTTCTCAAAAGCGTTCCCGCCGATTTAAAAAGTGGCCATAGCCCCACTAGTAGTACGACTAAAGTAGCCGCAACTACTCCTAGAGCTTTAACTGCTATTTGATGTCTAATCAGTTGTTGTCTAAGTGATACGTTTTCTTCACTCATGATTTTTCATCTTTCAAAGGAAGTGTTAATACCAACTTCATCTCATATCTTCCTTCCTTACTGCGTGATATGCCGTTACTCACTACCTGCGGAAAAAACCCATCTGTTCGCCGATAATATGCCAGCGCTTCTTTTAGTGCAGGTTGCGATTCGGCGCTAACAGTGACAGAGATTTCGCTCGCACTCTCAAATGACATCCCGCCAATCGTGACCCCTGGGAGAGACAAAGTAAGTACTTCTTGCAAACTCTCTCTCGCGATAGCCTGGTCATCCAAGAAATTCCCAATCAGGCCTAGCCTATTCTTTACATACACTTGTCCTGCATTAGCCTCCGTTAATCCTTGCATCTGAGAGCTCGCTTTTGCAATCTCTTCTTCTATTCCCCTTAGTTTCTGTGAAAGCACAAAGTTCCAAAGGGCCATGGCAACTGTGACAAATACCACCAATACCAACCCAACTACAGCCGCTTGTAAGAATTTTTTCTCACGCAAATAGTCTTTTTCTGACAGGACTCGATGATTCTTTAGTAAGTTTACCCGCATTCCCGAACTAGCCATATACTCAATTTCTTCCTTAAAATGTACGCTGGGCGAGCCCGAGCGCTACTGCCAAATGAGCTCTTTCTTTTGGTAGTACTACTCCTCTAGCCGCTTTGCCAACAGATAATGGGTCAGCAACCACAACTTCAATTCCACCAAATTCTTCTGTTAAATAGGTCACTAATCCTGGTAAATATGCCCCCCCCGAAGTGAGTAGTATTCTGCCTACGCGCTCATTGTGAGTGGTGGCATAATACTCCATTGCCTTACGCATCTCATCTACGATTTGTGATAAGCCAATAAGGAGTCCTCGTCTCACCTTACCCTCTAGCTGATTAGGATCTACTCCATAAGTTTTCTTATACTGCTCTGCTTGGGGCAGAGGAAGTGCTAAGCCCTGCGACAAACTTCGCGTCAATGCAACACCGCCTACTTGAGTAACATAGGAAAATAGGAGTGATGATTCTTTTAATATCCCAATTAGTGATGACAAGGCTCCCAAACTTAAAATCAAGGTTGGCCCCGCCGAAGGCAGATATGACAAACTGCGTGCGATCGCGACCATTTCTGATTCAACTGCAATGGGGTCGAGCCCAACATTGATCAAAAAATCCACCATAGCCTGGAGTTTCTTTTTTGGTGCCGCAACCATATACACCAACATCTTTTTATCTTTGTTGTTATTACCAGAATCAACAATCGAATAATCCAGCTCCACATCTGCAATCGGAATCGGCACAAACTGCTCTGCCTCCCATGATATCGCTGAAGTAAGCTCAGCTTCACTCATTGGTGGCATCTCAATTATTCGACTAAAAACATGTGATTCAGGGATCGCCACGACTACTCTTTTTTCTTTGATCCCACTCTCCGAAAGCACTTTTTTAAGTGACGCGGCTATTTTTTGCGAGATCACCGGATCAGCAAAATCTAGTGATCCAGCCGAATTGGGTCCACTCCCAAGCGCAGTAACTACAAAAGCTTTGGGACCTGTCACTGTTACTTGAGCTACCTTAATACTAGATGAGCCAAATTCTAGGCCAAAATACTGTGATGACATGGGCAGTTTTATCCTTTATTGCTTGTATACCATCTACTATATACTACATTCTGCTATTATTTTTCAATCGAACTTCCAGAGAATAGAGCGTAGTCAAACACCGACGCAGGTGCGTCTAATCCTCTTTTGACTTCTATTTCCTTTTGCGCATCTCCACCAACAGCCTTAGATTGAATAAGGTATAGCTGGGTAGACAAACCAGATCCCGAAACAGCAATCGTCGAATCAGAATAAAGTGGTCTAATCCTAATCGCAACAGTCCCAGCTGCCACACTATACGTGACACGACTACGGTAGCCATCATCCCCAGCAACAGCCGTGCCTCCAAACCCATTTGTTTCTGGAGTACAGTTATATGGATTTAAGTAAGCGAAGCTCGCCGTTCCATCAGACTTGTGTGCAACAATCTCAATTGCTGCTGGTGAATTACCACTTCCAGCACTACAACTAGATGGATTCTCCCTTGTGTCACTGGTTTTGGTCCACAGCACTGTTAAATTGCCTGGCGCAAAACTACCCACATCCAAGTGTGCCTGTTCACCTTCTTTCACGTACAAACCAAAAGAGGTCGATCTTCCTATTGAGGTTGTTCCACTAAAATCACCTTCACCGCTTAGACTCAAGGTCTCGGTCGTTGATGTGTCTAGTCGTAGGGCATTGAGAGCTTGCTCCACCCCGGTCTCAGCCAGACGGAAAGCCTTGGCACTCTCCGATTCTTGGCGAGATAAGACCGTATCTCCCAGACTACGTGAGGCGAGTGACAGCGCGATCCCGACAACCAACCCCATGACAACAAGCAACAACAATCCAACTTGACCAGAACGTCGTTTCATATACCATCCATCATTGCAAACTTGACCGGGAGTGTCAAACTAGTCATACTCCAAAGTGTATGAAGAAGGGCTTCACCTTAATTGAACTATTAATTAGCATGGCAATCCTGGGGATACTAGCCACAATTGGTTTTGGCAACTTTCAGAGTGCCAGACTAAAGGCGGCAGACGCTAAGAAGAAATCAGATCTCACCACCATCGCCAAAAGCCTCGAAGCTTACGTCAATGATCACCGCAGTTATCCCACCAGTAGCAATGGCCACATTGTCTGCAATCCACCCAATACAATTTGTGACTGGGGCGAGCCATTTACAGATGGCACAACAACTTATGCCGCAACACTCCCCGAAGCAACCACTGCCTATATTTATGTCAGCGATGGCACCAGCTATACACTTTACACCAGACTAGAAAACGCACAAGATCCCGCGATTATGACTATCGAGCCTGCAGTTACTTGCGCCGGCGCCGACTGTAATTACAAAATAACTAGTAGTAACATCCAATGATTAAACGTGGCTTTACCTTAATCGAACTCTTAATCGTAATCACCATTATTGGCATTCTTTCTGCTCTTGTTTTAACCAATGTCCAGGGAGTTAGGGAACGTGCTCGTGATGCTCGCCGCAAATCTGATCTCAACGCCATCAAAACCGCCCTCAGACTCTATTACAACGACTTTGGCAGTTACCCTACCTCAACTAATGGTATCATCGAAGGTTGTAGCGACGGTACAACTGCTTGCACCTGGGGCTCTGCCTTTGCCAGCACCAACACCTACATGAACTCGCTCCCACTCGACCCCAGTTCAACAACCTCTAATCCCCGCTACTATACCTACACCCAGACGAGTGCCGATACCTACACCTTAACTGCCGAGCTCGAAAATGCCTCCGACCCTGATGCCGCTGACTCGCAGGCTCGTTGTGGGGTAGGATCGGGAACAGACTATGTCGTTTGTGAATAAAAAACCAAAATCTATGGCAAAACCACATCTCGGCTTTACTCTTATCGAACTCCTTGTCGTCATCGCGATAATCGGGATTGTGATGAGTATCGGCATTGCCAACTTTATTACTGCCCAAAAACAGGCGCGAGACGCCAGCCGCAAGCAGATCCTGCACAACGTCCAGACCGCCTTCGAGCAATACTATGCCACCACTAATAGTTACCCGACCACTCCCGCGCTCGCTTTTGACAATGAGGCTCTCCCCAAAGACCCACGCGACTCCACTCCAATCAACTATGACAATATTTCGACTTCTGCCTACTGCGTCTGTGCTACACTAGAAGGTGGTGGTGGTAACGCCAATGGTCCCGCCGGGACCTCTTGTGATTGGGACGAGGCAGGAGATTATTACTGCGTCCAAAACAAACAATAAACATGAGGATAAATAATCATCTTAACTTCCAACTTTCAACTTATACCTTGCACACTCGACGCGGCTTTACCTTAATCGAGCTCCTCGTCGTTATTGCCATCATCAGCATCTTAATCGCTGTTGGCAGTATTAGTTACACCCGTACGTTACAGCTCTCACGCGACAGTCGCCGTAAGACTGATCTCGAACAACTCAGACAAGCCCTCGAAACTTATCGCTCAGAGACTGCCAGCTACCCCGCAACTGGTGGACTTAGCGGTCTCTCACCAGACTATATTACGACTATCCCCACAGACCCCAAGGAGGGAACTGCTGGCTATACTTACACCTACACTCGAACTAGCGCTACAACCTATACTTTATGTGCTGAGCTAGAGAACGCAGCATCTGACCCCACCTATTGTGTTGCTAATCCCTAAGTAAGTTATACTGATATCAATGCTCTTAAAATCTGGTTATACCTTAATCGAACTACTGATCACAGTAACTATCTTGACTATTTTGGTCACGACCGGGGTAACGGCTTATGGACGTGCCGCCGAAATTCAAGCCATCAAGTCAGATACAGAAAAAATTATAGAGGTTATAACCCGTGCTCAAAAGACTGCAACTAGTGGCAAGGTAGACTGTACCGAAACTTTTGGCCCCTACCTCGGTGAAAGACTTACTACTAGTATCGGTAGTAGGTCAATCACAGTCACTTCCACTTGCCAAAATGGCAATGGCGAAACACACAATTACGATCTAAACAGCTTTACGTTTGCCACAGCTAACACCATTATTTTTCGTCCCCTAAACCAGGGGATAAACACGGGGGCAACTAGCACTCAAAATCTGGATTTCACCAATGGCAATGCCACTTATCGCATCGAAATAGAACGCAGCGGGACTTTAAAATCTCTGGGAAAGATCTCTCTATGAAAAAGAATAGTATTCGCTCAGGTCAAAGCATCCTCGAAGTCGTTATCGCAACTACCCTAATTAGTATGGGTGTTATTGCCGCCCTCTCTCTCACCAACCAATCTCAAAAGAGTAGTAATTATGCCAAAAAACTAGACACAGCAACTGCCTACAACAACCAAGCAGCAGACTACCTTCGTAATCAGAAAAATCAACTAGGCTATGCAACCCTTGCTGAAATGTTCGCAAATGATAGCAGTGGGGGAGTCGCAAATTACTGCCTTGCTGTTCTACCCCCTGATTCGACCTCCTTTTTGGCACTTAATTCTGGCGCTTGTAGCGATACAGATGTAATTCAAGGAACCGCCTTCTTGCGAGATCTAGTAGTGGATGTAAGTAATATAAGTGCTGGAATTATTCCAATTACAATTACAACTTCCTGGGAAGATTCGTCTACTAGGCGAGCTGTACTTAACATGGAGCTTTCTCAATGGAAATAAGAAAAGGAACCTCAATCATCGAATTGGTAGTCGTTATTGGCTTAATTAGCCTCCTCGCGCTAGCTATGTCAGCCATCATGCTCACAACCATCGTAAGTAGTAACCGGGTTAGAAGACTCACCCAAATTAAACAATCAGGCGAGATCGCACTCAATCAAATCCAAACATTAATTAGAAACTCTCGCCATGTCGAGTCCTGTGATGCAGACTTGGACGTTCTTATCACAGTAAACCCAGACGGGGATACAACCGACATTATGGTTGAAGATGATGGGACAGCAACTCGTATTGCAAGCAACTCAGGAATCTACATGACTCCCAACACGCTCGAAGTTTCGAGGTTTAGTATTACCTGTGAACCCGATGAAACCAATCCTGTACTCTTTAAAATTAGTTTTGACATGGCACACACCATTTCAAGCGGTAATGCACGCGAAAACCCCAACCTCCATTTCGAAACAACTGTCGGGACTAGAAACGAATAACTAAAAGCGTAATCAAACACCCTATCACCAAGAATGGTCCAAAGGGTATCGTTTGACTCATTTTTTTGAGTGATAATAATATCAGTCCTATACCCCATACCGCACCAAGTATAAATGCCGAGAGCATCCCCCAAAACGCCGCAATACCTGAAAGAAGCGAGCCTGTCACAAAGGCCAGATATGGGTCTCCATCACCCATGCCTCTCCCTTTTGTAATCACGTGTAGCGCTTGCAAAAATCCAAAACTCAAAACACCAGAAAGCAGCGTGATTCCTAAGTCAGTCCACTGATAAGTCCCAGATATCGCGAGTGCGAATCGGTATCCGTAGATCCATATTATAGAGATATAAATAAATGGCATCAGAATCACACCATAAGTAGCGTCAGCAACCATAATCATCAACAAGAGTATCCCAATACCCAGCCAAAAAATAGGCTGAACAATCGTCCAGGGTGCAGTCGCCAGTTGAAAAAAAATAAATCCAACTAATAACCACCAAACAAATAACATTCCAAACAGTCCTTCTACAATTGGGTGTGCCATTGATAAACTTCTCTTACAACATCTACTCTTGCCTCTATATATTGCAAAAGATAGTAGGGGGATCATGTCATACCAAGCAAGTGGCTTTCCACACCTCTCACACTGCGAACGGCCCCTAAGCCAGTCGCTACCCGCAATACTTCTTGAGACTAGCACATTTACAAAACTCCCAACCGAGGCTCCTAGAAAAAATATCACAATCACAAGAAATATGTTCATTAAGGCAAGCAGATTTGACAGGCAATAGCATCATCAGCAGATGCTGCCGTTGCACAAGATCCATCAGCTGGACATGCATCCGTTGGAAAATCCGATGGTATCGAGGCATCGAGCCCAGTATGATCATCGTTTGAACAGCGATTCCACGCTTCCTCTCTAAAAGAAGCAGATTTTGGCAGGAAACAAACGTAAGTACTCGAAGAAGTAACTCCGTTATTATAAATTCCCAAGAAGTTATAGCCAGGATCAGTTATTCTTGTAATAAATGACTCTTTAACTTCTGCTGAGCCTCCCGATGACACGTTGGCAAGTAGTGGAAGGGCATCATCACCAATTGTAATCGCAGCGTCATCAAGCGGTATTAGCGCATCAGTCCCTGAACCAAAGGTGCTAGTATTCAAGCTAGATGCCCCATCAGACCAAGGATAATAACCCTTGCCAGCATAGTAACGGTCAATCGCCGAGAGGAGTTGTTCTGCATCACTACGACTCCCAGTATCTCGACCTCTGTTAATCTGCTCGATGGGGTTGATAGCAGCGAGGACTGCCACCGCCAAAATACCCAAAACCGCAATCACGATCAAAAGCTCAATCATGGTAAAACCTAATCTGCGAATAGACAACATCTTTTCCTCCTACTTATACCCTATTATGACCATATTAAAACGCGCTTGTCAAATTATAAATCGGGACGATAATCGCCACAATCAAAAACCCTACTCCAACACCAAGTAGAATCATGATTAACGGCTCCATCGCTGTCGATAAATTCTTAATTGCGTGTTCAGATTCAACTTCAAAATAAACCGCGACTCGGTTTAAGATCTCATCCAGCTTACCTGTCTGCTCACCAACCGCAACCATTTGCGAGATTATCATGGGGAAGGCTGGATGCTTAGCTAACGAGGTCGCTAAGGGATTTCCTTTTTCTACATCCTTAGCAATAACCACTAGTGATTGTGACAAAATTACAGAATCAACCACGTCTTTCACAATCCCGAGTGACTCAACCAGTGATACACCAGCCGACGCGAGTAGAGCGAGGGTACGCGAAAACTCAGCCATCATCACCATCAGCCTAATCTTCCCATAAATCGGTATTTTCAACGTTAGTTGATCTATTGCCACAGCGCCGCTCTTAGTCCTCTTCCACATACGGAGGCCGTACAACAAACCAAATATTCCGACAATCATGATGTACCAAAATCTATTTAAGAAGTTTGAAAAGTTGATAAGCGCCTTGGTAATCGCTGGTAGCTCCGCGTTAAAATCTTGATACATCGAAGTCAGTTTAGGCAACACAAACACCATCATAACTATTCCAACTACCGTCATCCCAATTAACACAATTACTGGATAGATCAATGCACCCTTAGTTTTACTCCGAAACTCTCGCTCGGACTCCAAGTTGTCCGCAAGGCGGACCAAAATAGTGTCCAACACACCTGCACTTTCTCCGGCTCTAATTAATGCGACATAAACTTTGCTAAACGCATCTGGGTGTGCTTCGAGCGCATTAGCAAAAGTACTCCCACCCTCAATATTTCGCAAAATTTGTGAAATCTTACTTTGTAGTATTGGCGAAGCCTGAACTTGTAAAATAGATAGTGCATCAGTTAGTGGTAGCCCTGCTCCAATCATCGTAGATAGCTGTCTCGTAAAGTTAACGATATCCTCAAACTTTACTTTATTGCTCATCGTAAACATTGATCCAGAGGCAGATAATTCATGGAGTTCAACAATGACTAATCCTTGCTCTCTAAGTACGTTCGCTGCTGATGCCAGTGACTGGGCCTCGACAATACCCTTCCTGGTTAATCCTTCTTTTGATTTCGCCTTAAATCTAAATCTAATCATATTTTAATCTCTCTTATCTTGCTCCTCCGACCAAGCGATTTAATTCATCTAGATTTAGTGCATACTCACGTGCCACTGGCAAACTAATCTTACCTAGCCGATATGACTCAGCAAGCGCCACCTCGAGCGTCCTCATCCCCATATCACTCGATGTTTGAATAGTCGAAGACAACATATGCGATTTTCCGTCACGAATTAGTGACCGGACTGCCGAGCTCGCAATTAAGACTTCCATTACAGCCGTACGTCGTCCATCTACTGAAGGGAGCAGTCTCTGTGCCAAAACCGCCTCCAAAGAGAGGGACAGTTGTGATCTAATCTGTGTTTGTTGGGCTTCAGGGAACACGTCGACTATACGGTCTATCGTCTGTGCCGCTGAGTTGGTGTGCAGTGTCGCAAAAACTAAGTGGCCAGTCTCAGCAATCGTTAGTGCGCTCTCTATCGTCTCGTAATCACGCATTTCGCCGATTAGTACCACATTAGGATCTTCACGCAAAACCGATTTTAAGGCCACATTCCAACTATGTGTATCTGCATGTAGCTCACGTTGCGAGATCAAACTCTTCTTGGGAGTGTAAACAAATTCGACCGGATCCTCAATCGTCACAATGTGTTCGCTCCGAGTCTCATTAATACGCTCGATCATTGCTGCCAGTGATGTTGATTTACCATGTCCTGTCGGACCAGTAACTAAAACTAATCCTTGTTTAAGCTCGGTGAGCTTTCCCACTATCGGCGGGAGTCCCAACTCCTCAAGTGATCTAATGGTGTTAGGGATATAGCGCATCGCAGCAGCGATATTTCCTTTTTCGTGATAAACGTTGACACGAAACCTTGCACCCGAAGGTAGCGCGTGCGAAAAATCTAGCTCTCGGTCCACATTTACGAGTTCACGCTGAGTCTCTGAGAGTAGGGGATAAATCAAGTTCTGTGCCATTTCCGGTGTAACTACTCCCATCTCTGGGACCTTGACCAAATTGCCGTGCAATCGATACATTGGCGGGATACCAACAATTATGTGCACATCTGAAGCCGCATATTGAACGCACATCTCAAGAATTTGTTTTATATCCATAACAGCTCCATCCTCAATACAAAATTCATAATACTAAATACATCATACATAATTTATGTCTTTGCTACCCGCATAACTTCTTCTAGTGTTGTTAAACCATCTAAAGCCTTAACATAGCCATCTTGTTCCATTAAGAGCATGCCTTCCGTAACAGCTAGATTCTCAATTTCTGAGGCAGGGGACCTTCCCAAAATTAATTTTCCAATCTTCTCATTGATCTTTAGCACTTCAAAAATACCAAGACGACCCTTATACCCACTATATCCACAAACCTCACATTTTCTTCCACGATACAGCTTTGGGACTTGACCATTATTCTTTTGCACATAAGTCTCGTAAATTGGTCCCAGGACCCGCTTTAGCTCAGTAACCGTTGCAGCATCTGGAGTGTAGGCCTCCTTACAGTTTGAACATACTTGCCGAAGAACGCGTTGCGCAAGCACACATGTCATCGATGAAGCAAGCAAAAATGGCTCAGCTTGCATATCAAGCAAACGGGGCAGGGCACCTGCTGCCGAGTTGGTATGCAGTGTGGCAAAAACTAAATGGCCCGTTAGTGATGCCTGAATCGCTAGGTCAGCTGTCTCATTGTCGCGGATTTCACCCACCATGATTATGTTTGGGTCTTGCCGCAAAAATGATCTAAGACCAGTGGCGAAGGTTAACCCAGCTTTTGGGTTAATCTGCACCTGATTAACACCATCAATTTGATACTCCACCGGATCCTCAAGTGTCACAATATTTACTTTAGGAGTATTTAGAGCGTGGAGTATTGAGTAAAGTGTAGTTGTCTTACCACTACCCGTAGGTCCAGTAATCAAAACAATTCCATGTGGTACCTTAATCGAATCTTCGATATTTTTTAGCGCCATTCCCCGAAAACCAAGTTCAGCTAGCGTCGGCACATTACTACTCTTACGTAGTAACCGCATCACGATCTTTTCGCCGTCAACAGTCGGCAGGGTAGAGACACGTAGATCAACCTCCTGATCCTCAACTTTAAAAGTAAAACGACCATCCTGTGGGACCCGTCGCTCATCAATCTTTAGCTCAGCCAGGATCTTCACGCGTGAGACTACCGCATCATGCGTCTTTTTTGGAAGTACCAATTTTTCTTGCAAAATACCATCAATCCGGTAGCGTACTCTAGTATGATCTTCTAGTGGTTCAATATGAATATCCGATGCTCGTGATTTAACTGCAAACTCAAGCACAGTCGCCACGATCTTAGCAATTGGTGCTTCTCGTATCACGTCACCGATCCGCTCAACGTCGACTATGCGCTTATTAATATCCGAATCACCCGCCTCTTTAAGCACCTGAGTTACTTCGGCCGACAAACTCTGCGCGTAGCGTCTGGGAATTTCTTCGATCAGCTCTGCGGCAAGAGCCAAAAATGGCTTAACCCTCAAACCTGATTTTGCTTCCAAAAATGCAATCGTTTGTAGATCCAATGGGTTTGCCATCGCCACTGACAACTCGCGGTTTTTTGCGTCGTAGGCAAAGGGCATAACCTTGTAGTGTTCGGCTACCGATTCGGGGATTTTGGCTAGTGCTTCGGGCGATGCTGCGAGATTTTTCATCTCCACATAGCCGACGTTATAGAGCTTAGCTTTTGCTTTTGTCAGATCAATTGGGGATACTGCGCTCGATTTTTCAAGTAAGGCGTCGATCGATACACCCGTCGTTAGCGATTGCTGTTGCAACTGCGCATACTGATTGTCCGTCAAGAGACCATCCTGTTTAAGGATGAGGGCAAGATCTTGCATAACTCCATGCTAACATATCTTTATGTTGTCTACTATTATTGCTGGCGCAGATCTAAACAGTCGTGCCGAGTACGTCCGCACACTTCTTACACCTTTAACCAATCTAGTCCATCTAACTCCCAACCCCTCTAGTATCGGGATCGCAGAGATCAAATCTCTCGTTCTCGACCTCGCACTTACCTCTGCTTCCCCCCGCCTAGTCTGGGTCGAAGATGCCCAAGCCCTCACTCCTGACGCCAGTAACGCCTTGCTCAAAATACTCGAAGAGCCACCTGACAATACTACGCTCTATCTCACGTGCCCGAGTGCCGGATCGCTGCTCCCAACGCTCCGCAGCCGCTGCCAGGTGATTAAGTTAAATAATTTTAACCTTTCACCTTTAACCTCATATCTTCCTGCCCTCAAACCCCTCTTTGTTCTCTCTCCCGGCGACCGTCTCCAACGCCTCGCCGATTTTCCGAGTGACAAAGGGGAGCTCCTGTCATATCTATCGGATTTGGCTAGAGAGATAAGCGGTACTATCAAAAAAACCAAGAGTCCCGCCGGCCTAAAACTACTCAGCAGTCTCGCTAGACTCACCTTATCAACTCACCAAGATTTAAAAAGTAACATAAACCAGAACTTAGCTCTATCTCACTTCCTCCTCCACCTCCCTAAGACAAAGTAATCAAGTGATATACTGCTATACGGATGTACGGATTTACGACTCAGTGCCATACTGCTAGAATGACTTGTTATGACCAAACCAACCCATTACGACGCCAGTGACATCAAAGTACTCGAAGGTCTCGAGCCAGTCCGCAAAAGACCTGGCATGTATATTGGTAGTACCGACGAACGTGGTATTCAGGAACTCCTCAAAGAAATCACCGACAACAGTGTTGACGAAGCCATTGCCGGCTACGCCAAAAATGTCTACATGACCATTCAAGACGACGGTTATGCCACTATTAGTGACGACGGCCGTGGTATCCCGACCGATATGCATCCCTCAGGCGTCTCCGCCCTCGAACTCGCCATGACCAAGCTCCACGCTGGTGGTAAATTTGAAGAAACAGC
Organism: Candidatus Microgenomates bacterium; assembly: GCA_003576945.1. Lineage (GTDB taxonomy): Bacteria > Patescibacteriota > Microgenomatia > UBA1400 > UBA12108 > GWF. The sequence goes on along the minus strand of QEVC01000010.1, from coordinate 5,177 downwards.
TTATCAAGCATCTGGTGGTTTGCACGGTGTCGGTGCCTCAGCCGTCAACGCGCTCTCTTCTCATTTTATGGTCATCGTTAAGCGGGACGGTAAATACTTTACTCAAGAATATAACATCGGTAATCCCAAATACAGTGTCAAAACCATTACCGAAGCTGAGGTTAAAAAAATCATTAACCCCGCACATACTCACTTGCTTACCGACGAATCAGGGACCTACACCACCTTTACTCCTGATCCCACCATTTTTAAGAAAACAATTCTCTTTGATTTTAAAAAGATCAAAAACAAAGTACGTGAACGCGCTTACTTGGTCCCAAAACTCTACATGCATCTCAATGATGAAAGTTCTGGTGAGGTTGCCAATTTCTACTTTGAGAGTGGTATCAAATCCTTAGTTGCCCACTTAAACGCTCATAAAAAACCGCTGCACGATGTAGTCTACATGACTGGTGATTATGAAGAGGGTGGTCTTAAGATCGGGGCCGAGATTGCCTTCCAATACAACGATAGCTTCAGTGAAAACATCCTTACCTTTGCCAACGTCATCCACACCTATGACGGCGGTACACACTTAACAGGTTTTAGAACCGCCCTCACTAAGGTCATCAAAGATTACATGACCAAGAAAAATGGCAATAGCAAAATAGAGCTCTCAGGCGAAGATCTCAAAGAAGGTTTAACTGCCGTAGTCTTTGTCAAAATGCCAAGTTCCGACATCCAGTTTGAGTCTCAGACTAAAGCCAAGCTCAATAACATGGAAGCCCAGAGCGCTGTCTACTCAATTGTTAAATCTCAACTCGAGACCTACCTCGAAGAACACCCGAGTGAAGCCAAAAAAATGCTCGAAAAAGCTGAGCTAGCGGCCAAAGCTCGCATGGCTGCCCGCGCCGCCCGTGACGCAGTAGTTCGCAAAGGGGTGCTCGAAGGCACCACTCTCCCAGGCAAGCTCGCTGACTGCCAAGAAAAAGACCCCAGTCTCTGTGAGATTTATATCGTTGAGGGTGACTCCGCCGGTGGTTCTGCCAAGCAGGGTAGGGATCGACGGTTCCAAGCCATTTTTCCCCTCCGTGGCAAAATCTTAAACACCGAGCGTGCCAGACTAGATAAGATAATTGCATTCGAAGAACTGAAGAATCTAATTATTGCGCTAGGAACCGGCATCGGCGAGACCTACAATGCCGATCGTTTGCGTTACCATCGCATCATCCTCATGAACGATGCTGACGTCGATGGTGAGCACATTACCACGCTCGCGCTCACTTTCTTCTACCGCCACATGAAAGAAGTGATCGAGGGTGGCTACCTCTACATTGCCATGCCTCCACTTTACCGCATCGAAGTGGGTAGTAAAGAGCATTACGTCTACACCGATTCCGAACGCGACAGCCTACTAGAGGAATACAAAGGTAAAAAAGTAACCCTTCAAAGGTACAAGGGTTTGGGAGAAATGAACCCAGAACAACTCTGGGAAACTACCATGAATCCCGAAAAACGCATGCTTAAAAAAGTTCATATAGAAGAAGCAACTGCCGCTGACGAAATCTTTAGCACCTTAATGGGTGACGAAGTCGCTCCCCGCAAAAAGTTTATTCAAAGCAATGCCCACCAGGCACAACTCGATGTTTAATATAAAATATTTACCTGATCATTGCGCACTGCGTACTGATCACTAAACAAGGAGACCTATGTCAGATCAAAACCCAATGCAAATCAAGGTTTTTATCGAAATCCCCGAAAACTCTCGCGTTAAGTACGAGCGGGATGAAGAAACTGGTCTGCTCATGGCAGACCGCATTCTTCACACCCCCATGAACTTTCCCTTTAATTATGGCTTTGTCCTAGGTAGCAAGGGTCAAGACGGCGACCCCACCGACATTGTCTTACTCGCTTCAGAACAATTCGCGCCCGGTGTTGGCATCAAAGCACAACTAATTGGCATGCTCGAAATGGAGGACGAGGAGGGGATTGATACCAAGCTAATTGCCGTTCCCGTCAAAAAAGTCGATCCTTTATTTGGAGTCTGGAGTGACGTCACCGACATCCCCGAACACACCAAAAACAAAATTAAACACTTCTTTGACCACTACAAAGATTTGGAGCCCGGCAAATTTGTCAAAACTGGCAAATTCTTAAGCGCCAAAGAAGCTGCCGCCATATTAGAAGAAGATATGAAAAGAGGAGAAAACTAAGTGTCCGACGACTCTATCTTAAAATCACTCGACCTATCTGACTCAGCCGAATCATCTGACTTAGCTGATAATTCTGGCTCAGCCGAATCGCTGCTCAAACCGACCAACATGTCAGTTAACCACAACCAGGTTTGGGAAATAGAAGAGACAAAATTCGGTAAAATTGCCAAAGTTCCGGTAGTTGAAGAGATGAAAAAGAGCTATCTCGACTACGCTATGAGCGTGATCGTCTCTCGTGCACTTCCTGATGTGCGCGATGGTTTGAAGCCAGTCCATCGTCGCATCCTCTATGGCATGAAAGAACTCTCACTTCTTCCTCCTGCTAAATATAAGAAGTGTGCTCGTATCGTCGGTGAGGTCTTGGGCAAGTATCACCCCCACGGTGACACCGCTGTCTACGACGCCCTCGCGCGTCTCGCCCAAGATTTCTCTATGCGCTACCTGCTCGTCGACGGGCAAGGAAACTTTGGTAGTGTCGATGGTGACAGTCCAGCTGCCATGCGTTATACCGAAGCTAGATTAGCTAAGATTACAGGCGAGCTCCTGGTCGACCTCGATCACGATACTGTCGACTGGATCGACAACTTTGATGGGACCTTCCAAGAGCCAACCGTTCTCCCTGCCAAACTCCCCAACTTACTCCTCATGGGTAGCGATGGTATTGCCGTGGGTATGGCGACCAAGATCCCGACTCACAATCTAAGCGAAATTGTTGCAGCGATTAACACATTAGTTGCTAAAGGAGACGTTAAAACCGAGGATAATTCAAGTCTTGATGATGATACTATTTCCACGACTCCATACCAAAAGCTAATCGGCGAATTTAGTAGTGATGCCACCATCGATGATTTGATGGAAAGCATCCAAGGACCAGACTTCCCAACTGGGGGCGTGATCTACGACGCCGACGCCATCCGCGAAGTTTACGCGACAGGCAAAGGTAAAGTTGTAACTCGCGCCGTTGCCGAGATCGAAGAAACCAAGAGTGGCAAATTCCAAATTATCGTCACCGAGATCCCCTATCAAGTCAACAAATCCAAGCTTATCCAAAAGATCGCCGACCTCGTCCGCGACAAAAAGATCGAAGGGATTAGTGACCTCAGGGATGAGTCAGATCGCGAGGGTATGCGGATAGTGATCGAACTAAAAAAAGCCAGTAAACCCAAGAGCGTCTTAAACAACCTATATAAGCACACCGAGCTCCAGAGCAGCTTCCCCGCCAACATGGTGGCACTCGACGAAACAGGCACTCCTCACCTCATGAACCTCAAAACTATCCTTACCCACTACCTTAAGCATAGACAAGGTGTAATCGTTCGAAGGTCCCAGTTCGAACTCAAAGAGAGTCGAGCCCGTATCCATATTTTAGAAGGATACCTCAAGGCGCTCGACCATCTCGACGAAGTAATTAAGACTATTAGAAGTAGTAAAGACACTGATGATGCCAAAAAGAACCTTATCACCAAATTTGGCTTTAGCGAAATTCAAGCCATCGCCATCCTCGATATGCAACTACGTAAACTCAGTGCGCTCGAACGCCAAAAGATTCAGGATGAATACGACGAGCTCATGAAGCGCATTACCTTCCTCCTTGGTTTGCTCAGGAGTCCTCAAGCTGTACTTAAAACCATTCTCTCCGAACTCAAAGAACTAGATGGGATTTATGGGGACCCACGAAAGACCAAAGTTATCAAAGCTAAACTTGGAGAGTTTAGCGAAGAAGATCTAGTTGCCAAAGAAGATAATTTAATTGCTATTACTCGTGATGGTTACGTTAAGCGTATGCCACTCTCCACCTATCGTACGCAAAGGCGCGGGGGCAAAGGGGTAGTCGGTATGACCACCAAAGAAGAAGACGAAATCCTCCACATGAGTGTCGGCAACACCCATGACGTTGTCATGTTCTTTACCGATGCTGGCAAGGTCTATGCCAGCAGAGTATTCGAACTACCAGAGGGTAGCCGCACCGCTAAGGGACAAGCGATCATCAACTTGATCAGCATCACCAGCGACGAAAAAGTTCTCACACTCTTAACCGTTCCTAAGGAGATGCTCGAAAGCGATAAACACTTTATCTTCTGTGCAACCCGTAATGGATTAGTGAAAAAGACTTCAATCGCCGAGTATAGTAATATCAGGAACTCAGGCAAGATCGGTATCGTTCTAAAAGATAACGATAGTCTCATCAAAGCCCAGGTTACCGACGGGAGTAACTACATCCTCCTGGTCACTCACCAAGGCAAATCCATCAAGTTTAAAGAAGCCGACGTCAACCCAACCGGCCGCGCGAGCCAAGGCGTCAAGGGCATCACCCTCAAAAATAACGATAGTGTAATCAGCGCCGAGACTTTTGAGATCAACCCGATTCGTCCTGATGATAAACGCAAAAAATTCTTCCGCGAGATTTTGGTTGTTGCCGAAAATGGCCTCGGCAAGCGGACCGATGTGGACGAGTATCCCGAGCAGGGTAGGGGAGGTCAAGGAGTTAAGGTCGCCGAACTCTCGGACAAGACCGGCAACATCGCCTCCGCACGCCTCATTACCGAAGCCGACGAGCAAGCCGTGATCACGACCAAGGCCGCCCAGGTTATCAAGCTCCCGATCAAGAATATTAAGGTCCTCGGTCGCTCGACCCAGGGTGTCATCTTAATGCGCCCCGCCAAAGGCGACGTCGTCACCAGTGTCACTACTCTTCAGGAATCAGAAGAAGAAGAGCTAATTAATTAGCTCAAATTATTATGTCATTCTTAACTTTCGAAACAGCGAAAACACTCGGATACCCAGATAACATAGCTTGTATCATTGCAAAATTTAATGTACCACCTCATGGTATCGAATTAATTTGGAACTCTCAAGGTGAACAACATTCGATACCTGAATATGAGATGAATAACTTGTGATACATATTGGACTTTTGATGGGTTTCCATCGAAAGGAAAATATGCGTGTCCAGCCAGAAAAATCTAGACGGCGGTACTTGTTTGA
>QEVC01000025.1 GCA_003576945.1 Candidatus Microgenomates bacterium | reverse complement strand
AATATTTCTCACCCCCTTTCTAAGGAGATGAGTCTACACTTTCTCCGCTCGGAAAACTGAGCTGCAATGAAACTACGTAAATTGAGATGCTAGATTACAGCTGAGACCTCAACTTCTCGGCATATTTGAGTCTATTGGCCGGATCGGCGAGTTGTTTATCGTGCATATTGATATGCAAATCATCGTGATCGTAGCGGGGGAAGATGTGGAGGTGATAGTGGAACGCATGTTGACCACCAGCGGGCTCGTTGTTTTGTAGGAGAGTAATACCTTCGCAGTCATATGCCTGCTTCATAGCGATGCTTATCTTTTTGGCGATAGCCATAATGTGGGCGGCAACATCTGTTGGGAGGTCGTAGATATTTTCGTAGTGCTCGTTAGGGACAATAATCACATGGCCGGGGTTATTTTTGATCCAAAAAGAGTTGATAAAGGCGGTCACAGTCTTGTCGATATAGACGATGTCCTGAAGCTTAAGGAGGGTCTTATCGCTATCGACCCCATTGACTCCGAGGCAGATGGGACAAGTGTAATCGGAGTCGGCGTGGTTGTGCATATATTATCTTGGATTATAATCTGTTTATGAAAAATAAGGCGATAGTTTTTGACCTTGATGGAACCGCGATTGACTCCCCAGCTCAAAAACTCCCTACTGACCGACTATTACAAACAGTTAGCAATCTAAAAAATAGCTACTTCGTTTGTGCTGCAACAGGCAGATGCTGGACATTTGCTAAAGATATCATCCAAGGATTAAAGCTTAAAGATCTCTGCATAGTATCTGGTGGTACCCAGATATGTGATCCAACTACAGGAGAAGTGGTTTGGCAAAAAGACATTACACCTCAAGCGCTCGAGAAAGTAATAGAAGTCTTCAAGACAAACGGCGAGCAAAGATTAATATTTAATGACTACACTGAAGATGATTACTTTAATGGTGGAATACTACCCAAGGATTTTGACCTTGCTCAGAGAGTAAACTGGATGTCACAGAGTTTTGTGCCTGACGAGTTGGCAATTAAATTACACGAAGAAATTGAAAAAATTGAAGGTGTAACATGTGTGATGGTAGTGTCACAGAGACCAGGGTGCCGCGACTTACACATAGTTAACGAACAAGCAACAAAAGAACATGCAATAAACGAGCTACTGAGTCGACTAGGAGTAGAAAAAGCAAACTCGGTTGGAATAGGAGACGGTCATAACGATCTACATTTATTTAATGCAGTAGGCACCAAGGTGGCGATGGGTAATGCGGTAGCTGATCTTAAGGCAGCTGCAGATATCGTGATTGGGAATGTTAATGATGAAGGTTTGGCGAATTATTTTGAAGAACTAATTTAAAACTGCAAATGCACGAACTGGTGAGCCATCACCATTTTTGATTTTGAGGGGTACGGCATAGAACATAAAGGGTTTGTCCGTCGGGAGCGCGGACATATTAACAAGATCTGTAATAGTCAGGATACCTGACTGGAGCAGTTTACGCTCTAGCTCAACATCTAGCACTGCGCTATCACCTATCACAACAAAACGAGGACTGGCTGAATGGAGCTTATCAAAGTGAGAGAGGTTTAGCTCTCCCTTGCAAAAAGCGAGGCCAATACCAACTGGTAGATCCTGATCAATATCCACTAATCTTGTTTCGCCAATGTAGCGATCTATTGGAATATTGTCTATTGTCTCACCTGATTCATCCATGTGGAAAAAAGCGTCGGCGTGAGTGCCAATGTGAGTTGACATTTGGAGATAACGTAGACGCCATCCCTCTTGGTCTAATGAGTGGATCTGTTTGATATGAACCTCGGGGTCACCCGGGTAGACTGGCATGCCATCAAAAAGTGGTTGAGATAGGTCAACTATTTGCATTTATTTATTGTAGCAGTAGGTATAAGCCCCCTTGCGGGGGCTTTTATATTTTAATAAACCTTATTTCTTATCTCCACCCTCATCGATGACTTCGCCCTCCTCGGGCTTATCGCCGTTTTTGGGTTCGTCTTTTTTGACATCACCGGCAGGTGCGCCCTGCTGGGCTTCGCTCGCCGCTTTATAGAGGCGTTCACCATATTTTGAGAGTGACTCAGACGCTTTTTTGAAGGCCTCGTCGATAGATTCGACAGTTGCGTCCTCTTTATCTTTCGCTTCTTTTAGCGCTTTGACGGCTTCCTCGATCTCTTTCTTTTCATCCTCAGTGATTTTGTCACCGGCGTCTTTCAGAGTCTTTTCGGTCTGGAAGATAAGAGAGTCGGCCTCGTTCTTTTTCTCCACTAGCTCTTTCTTCTTTTTATCTTCTTCGGCGTGAAGCTCGGCTTCTTTTTTCATCTTCTCGATCTCGTCGTCACTGAGGTTAGTGGCGTTTTGGATACTGATCTTTTGCTCTTTGCCGGTCCCCTTATCTTTAGCTGAGACGTGCAATATACCAGAGGCGTCGATGTCAAAAGTAACCTCGATCTGAGGCACACCACGAGGAGCGGGAGCGATACCGTCTAAGACAAATCTCCCGAGACTCTTATTGTCCGCGGCCATCGGACGCTCACCCTGCAGGACATTGATCTCGACCTGGGGCTGGTTGTCACTGGCGGTAGAGAAGACCTGGCTCTTACTGGTTGGGACGGTGGTATTCCTTTCGATTAAGGGGGTTCTGACGCTGCCCATAGTCTCGATACCGAGGGTAAGGGGTGTAACGTCTAGGAGGAGAACATCGTTAACTTCGCCACCTAAGATACCGGCCTGGATGGCGGCACCGACCGCCACGACCTCGTCGGGATTGACCCCTTTGTGAGGTTCGCGACCAAAGAAGTCGGCGACGGCTTTTTGGACAGCGGGCATACGGGTCTGGCCACCCACAAGCACGACTTCGTTGATATCACTCGCTTTTAGTTTGGCATCGGCCAAACATTTTTTGACTGGCTCGATGGTCTTTTTGATTAAATCATCGACCAATTCTTCGAGTTTGGCACGACTTATACTCATGGTTAAGTGGAGCGGAGTACCATCCTTGCCCTGAGTAATAAAAGGTTGATTGATCTCGGCGCTACTACTACTAGAGAGCTCGATCTTGGCTTTTTCGGCGGCATCACGAATACGCTGGAGCGCCTGTTTGTCGCTACTTAGGTCAACGCCATTTTCTTTTTTGAACTCAGCCACGATGTAGTCGACTAATTTGTGGTTAAAGTCGTCACCACCGAGGAAAGTATCTCCGTTGGTCGCCTTAACTTCAAAGACGCCGTCACCAATCTCGAGGATACTAATATCAAAGGTTCCACCGCCGAGATCATAGACGGCAATCTTTCCCGACTTCTTTTTATCAAGACCATAGGCGAGAGCGGCGGCTGTCGGCTCGTTGACGATACGCTTAACCTCTAGGCCAGCGATTTTGCCGGCTTGCATAGTGGCTTGGCGCTGGGAGTCGTCAAAATAGGCAGGAACAGTAATGACCGCGGAGTCAACTTTGGCACCCAAATAGGCCTCGGCGTCGGCTTTGATTTTACTTAAGATCTTGGCGCTAATCTCCTGAGGGGTATAGACTTTGCCATCTACCTTAACACCAGCCATGTCGTCTTTGCCGGCTGCAACTTCGTACGGAACTTTTTTGATCGTGTCTTTGACCATAGCATCACTCATTTTGCGACCCATTAAGCGCTTGACACTAAAGATCGTGTTTTTGCTGTTTAGAACCATCTGATTCTTAGCAACCTGGCCGACGAGATTTTTGATGGGTTCGACGATACTCGGGATAGTGTTACCACCCTCGGCGCTAGGGATGACTTTGGATTTGCCACCCTCCATAACTGCGATACAGCTGTTGGTAGTACCGAGATCGATACCAATGGTTTTGCCTGTGTTTGTCATATGTTTGACTCCTTTGTTAACAAATATTTAATTTGACTGTGTTATAGGACCTTCAGGGTGTAACCCTGTAGGCTGACCGTTGCCGACGGTGACGCGAGCGAGACGGAGGAGCTTGCCGTGGAGCAAGTAACCACGAAGCTGGACACTAATAACCTTGTCTTTTTCCCCTGGTACTGTCTCGTGACACTCCATGGTGGCGGGGTCATAAGCGCCATCTACTTTGACTTCGGTTACCCCTTCATCAGTTAGAACTTTGTCAAAAGTTGAGAGGATCATTTTGAGAGAAGTATCTCCACTTGATGCGGCCATACCAAGATGATCCCGGACTTCGAGGAGTCTTCCTAAGAGGTTGCTGTTGGCAAATTTGATGATGCTCGAGCTGTCTCGCTCAAATCTCTTTTCGAGGTTACTGTAGTCGGCGAGGGCGCGGGCTAGGCGCTCTTTGAGCGATGATAACTCCTGATCACGGGGATCGACGACAGGGTTTTGGGGTGGATTGGTCGGTTTGGTTTTGGTCATGATTTAACTCCAACTAGCGGATATTTCGTCTAACAAACTACTCATATGTCTAAGCATTGGCATGACGTAGGGGTAGTTGAGGCGAGCGGGGCCGAGGACTCCGACGTGACCCCTCATCTTGCCAGCATTCCAGTCAATATAGGCCATGGCGCAGGGATAGAGATATTCGTTGCCAAACTCGTCTCCAACCACGATATGGAGCGGCTGAGTGTCGATGGTTTTGGCAAAAATGTTCTCCATGGCGCGCGAGTCTTCGACGATCGAGAGGACCTGGCGCATAACATCGATATCGTAGAACTCGGGGAGAGAGAGGAGATTGGAATAGCCACTACTGTAAATAATGCCGCTACCGGTGGTGGCAAAACCAATGGTGCCGGTTTTTTCGGAGAGGACGCGAGCGGCTTCTTGAAGGAGACGATCAATTTGAGCGCGGTGATCCCAGATACGCTCTTTGACGCTCACCTCTTCGGTTACCGGGAGATCGTGCTCACTCATAAGCTCACTCACGTAGAGCTTGAGGGCGATTGGGGTCGGGACACGACCTGCACTGGTGTGGGGCTGTTTGAGGTAACCCAGGTCTTCGAGCCTGACCATCTCGTTGCGGATAGTGGCGGGACTAACGCCAAGATTGTATTTTTTGTCGAGAGTCTCTGAGCCGACGGCCTCGCCAGTGTTCGTGTATTCCTCGACAATGGCTTTAATAATGCTGATCTGACGTGGACTAAGTGGTTTCATTAGCACTATGATAGCGAGAGTGCTAGGGTGTTGTCAACACCTAGATTTTTAAAACATCTCAATTTACGTAGTTTCATTGCAGCTCAGTTTTCCGAGCGGAGAAAGTGTAGACTCATCTCCTTAGAAAGGGGGTGAGAAATATTAAAAAACCTATAACAGTAAGAGAGCAAGTTATTGTTTCCTTGGTACGTAATCAGCTCAGAGCTCGGGAAGCGGCTGAGTTATTGGGGTGCACTCCTAGAACCGTACGGACGTATCTTAGACAGTACCTTTTATACGGAGTTAAGGGATTAGTTGATCACCGGCACAGCAATAACCACAAACTCTCCGATAAGGTGAGAGCGGTCGTGGTGAAGGTGAAGCGGGAACAGAGGTGGAGATCACCAAGAAACATTAGAGACGCCTTGGGTCTAGACGTTCACGAGTGTACGGTCTGGAGACTACTCGCTCACGAGGGACTAGCCCATGAGAACCTAAAGCGTGTAAAGGCCATCACCCGCTTTGAGGCGAGTACACCTAACGCTATGTGGCAGACAGATATTATGGGGAAGATTACGTTTAACTCTCTAGGAGATTTGTATCTAATCGGCACCCTAGATGATCACTCCCGTTTTGTCCCCCATGCTGCTTGGTACAAGAGTCAGCACAAGATGAATGTCTTTGCTGTCTGGTATGAGTCACTAGCCAAATGGGGAATCCCCAAGGCCATGCTTCAAGACAAAGGAAGTCAGTATAAAGCCAGAACCAAGTATGGCAGTACTGAGTATGAGTGGTACGCCAAACAACTAGGGATTGAACTGATCTGGGCGGAGTCTGCTCAGTGTAAAGGCAAGATTGAGCGATTCTGGAAGTTTGTACAACGAGACTTTGTTCCGAGTGTACTAAAGGCTACTACCTTAGAAGAAGTGAGTGGGAAGTGGAGACTCTGGCTTGCCTGGTACAACTACAAATTTAAGAGCAAGACTCATGGAGGGACTACCCATGCCAACTTGTACCACCCGAGTGAGAGACGGGTTAAGCGAGTAGCCCTAGAGACCATGCTCCTAGTGGAAGAGCGCAGGAAAGTCTCTCGGGAGAGCACTATCTCCCTTTATGGCAAGAGCTACCTTATCCCACCCGGGTATATCGGCTGCCGAATCTGGATACAGATTAAGGGAAACAAGCTCTATATGGAGGCTAACGGGGAGTCCCGCTACCTAGGCAAGTTACGACTCTAAGGCAATAGATTGCTCCCGCAAAGCGCGAATGGAGCCGGGTGGGTAGTGGGATTATACACATGTAAATTGAGACGCAAGGAATCAGGAAAACTGAGATGTTAACTTACAGGGTCTAAAAGTGAGTGGTGTAGATACCCACGGCTAAAGCCGAGACACTTGATGGACTTCCAGGTTTGTTGAGCCTACTTGTCTATCAGGCTCAACTGCACCTGTTCTGAATCCATCTTCCCCTGCGACTTCACATAGTTTTTGATGACAGTCTCATTGACTCCCACAGTGGAGAGGAAAAATCCTCTGCTCCATACGACAGATTCTTTCCAATAAACTTTCTTGACCCAGGAGAACTTGATCCTAATGCTACTATCACTTCTCGCCTTAAAATTTGCCACCACATTACTTGCGCTGTATTTAGGCGGAATCTTCACGACTAAATGAACGTGGTCGCGGAGTGTCGAATCTAACCCAATCTCAACAATCTCCACTCCCACCATCTCCCTGGCTATCTGAGGGAGGATTTTTCTCACGTAAACCGAGAGACCTGGATTCAGAATCTTTCGGCGATACTTTGTACACCAAACTATGTGGTATTCTGCGAAGTATGGACCATGTGATCCGAGAGTTGTTTTCACTATCTATAGTTTATCAGTATCGCCTCAAGAGCCCATTCACCCACGGGAGAAAACCCGTGGTGCTCTGCCGCTACGCGGCAAGGGTATAGATCGAGCATCGAGGTTGTGCTGTATTCAGCAATTTTCTGGTCGGTTTGTTTTTGATCTGGTGGCATAACCCTTACTATACCAAGAGTTTGAAGTCCGGTGATGGGTTGTGATAGATTGATATATTTTCTCTTGAGGAAAATTATTTTGGGTCGATTGCGGGAGAGTGTTCGAACCTTGATAGATAGCACTTCATTGGCTGATTTTGCTATTTAACACTTTAGAGTGGGAAATATTTATCTGCGTTTTGACGCTCTGCAGCGATCTCTCTGGCTCTAGCTGCGCGATAGTCGGCGTTAGAAAAGACTACGCTCGTTTTTTCTTCAAGCAATTCTAGGTCCTGTCTAGTAGAATTGCCAGCACCTTTATGTCGGAGCGCTCGTTTGACTTGCCAACCTTTCCACCACTAAACTTCTTGGTTTGTAGCATTTTCTACTGAGTCAGTGGATGTCATTTCTTCCGCGCTAAGTTCCCTCTGCGCTTCTAAACAAAATTCTGCATAATTCATTGTGAGATTTTACCATATTTGCCAGATTTAATGACTTATAGTATTATTCTCTGATGAGTTTTAGCAATTTTGTCGAGACATTAGGATTGAAGATGAATGATTCCAATACCACTCTAGCTTTTGCTGCAATTAAGTACGCTAATCATCTTAACTTACCCAATGTATGTAGCATCTCATCGAATGTTTTTACTCACGGTGATTTGATATTTGACCCGGCTGAGATTTTTAACCAGAGATACTATAACGATCCTAAGAGTATTGTGCAGATTGCTCCATCCGTTGCTACACGTACTGGATATAGTCACAAAGATGCATGGTTCGATGGTGATAGAAAGGTCGATTTGTTGTACATGCTTGATTTAAGCGTTCATGCTTGGTTAATATTTTCAGTCAACCCGAGGATATATGGTTTAAGTGGTCATCAAGTTGCTCTAACGAATCAAGGTGATGGTTACTATGATGTCTGGGATACTACATTGAACTATCCTAATGCAAGTATGAATCGAGAACAGGTTTGGGATATGTGTTTGGGTCACATGTATGGTAAGCGTCCAGTCGCTATAACATTCAGCTAATTGTTATATTTAGATATACAAGGATATATTTGGGTGGCCTGCGGGAAGGTGTTAGAACCTGGTTTGCCGACTACAGTAGTAGTCCTATCTTCGTTTTGCCAAGTACTGCATAACTCTTTTCTTTATGTCTGGGATCTGTTTCTCTAATTTGTCGAGTACTCGATGGTATCCATAAACATCAATCTCTGGATTTAGAGCCTGTGATAATAGCTGGCTTGTTATATCTACCCCACCCAAAGCCTCAACTTGCTCTCTGGTAAGTTCTGGGTAGAAGTCAGTCATCCACGTATAACCAGCGGATCGTATTTGTTCACCAAGCTCTAGATAGGCATGTCTACCTTGCGGCGTGTGAACGTCGTAAATAGTGGGTTCTTCACCTGCGGATATGGCCAGGGAAGCATTGTTCATACAATCTTGTCCGCTTTGTGCTCCGGCAGTAGATCCAAAGTTTTTTTTGAGTTTGTCAAAAATGGACATTGTTAGGCTTTCATTATAAATTTTTTGAGTAGTTTGTGCGGAGTAAGATTAGTTAGTGGTCCTATGATTCCCCTCTTTTCCATCTCATCTATGATTTTGGCGGCTCGGTTGAAACCTATCCCCATTTTTCTTTGAAGAGCGCTAGCGGTAGTTTTACCAATTGGAGTTATTAATCTCCATGCTTTGTCGAATTGTTGCTCGAATGTGGTCATATTGTCATCTTAATCCTTCCAACTCCCCAATGTAACTGATGGAAAGACAGAGGGGTCAATCATCCAGATCTTTTGCGCTATTTCGACTGCTATCTCGACCGCAAAGCGCTCATGATCAAATCCAAAGTATGCCTCTAGCTCGGCAAACTGGCCGTTATATGAGTCTTGCATGAACATAAAATCTTCGTTTCTGAGAAACTTGGCGCCAAGAGCGAGGTTGGGACCAAAGCCATGACTCTTGAGGATGAGTCCTACTCTATCTACCTGATAGTATCGACTAGCCCATTTGATTGAATAGGGAAAGTTCATGACTAGATTGCGCCCTTCACGGGTAAATTGGATATATTCGAGATTGTTCTTATAGCTCAAGATACAGAAATCTCTTTCCTCTATACACCAGAGGATGTAGGCAATCTTTTTTACGTTGTCCCACTCTGGGTGATTTGTGAGTTTTAGTGTTACTTGCTCTTCTAACTTTTCGCTCCTAGTCTGTTCTTCTGGCCAGTAAAACTGTAGGTTGATTTGGTGAATAGTCATTGTTGATATTCGTAGTATTGACCATTTAGAGTAAAGCCATTTCTCTGGAGTACGGCATCGACCCTGTCGTAAACATAATCATATTCGATGATACCCACCTCTACGTTGGTATATCGAGCGGCTGGAACTGCAAGTATTTTGTTGATGTCTAAGGATTTACCGATTGCAACTACTTGCTCAATCATTTGACCTCTAAAATCACGACTGCGAAGGCGTGCTAATACATTTGCGCCAAGAAAGCGCAAATCTCGTGGTTTGAGAGGCTGTGGAGTTTGTGTGATAATTAAGTTGTCATCTATAAGTTCAAAGCCTGAGACTGCTACTATTTTTTTCTCATGAGAGTCGAGTTGACCAATTCCGTATCTGCCATTAATCATCTCTGGGGGTCGTGTATTTTCCATAAGCATACCAGGCAGATATACAGTGTTCTGATCTAATAGCTGCATGGTTCGACAGCTACTTTCTAGCATGTCTAATGATATGGGTAGTCCCACGATCTGTTTTGATTCATTAGACTCATGATGAAGAAAAGGCATATTACGTCTCATTTAATATTTGAGGCCATGACAAAGGTCTTACCCGAAC
Source organism: Candidatus Microgenomates bacterium (assembly GCA_003576945.1). Lineage (GTDB taxonomy): Bacteria > Patescibacteriota > Microgenomatia > UBA1400 > UBA12108 > GWF. The sequence goes on along the minus strand of QEVC01000025.1, from coordinate 3,886 downwards.
CCATTGGAAGACTAAAAAGTATATTGCTGACTTGTTTGTATCCGCCGAATAATTTTATAAAGAAATCTCGAATCTCCTCTTCACGAGACTCCTTGACGTACATGATCAGTTTTTTGTTGTCGATCTCGACTGCTAGATCATAAAGGAGAGTAGTAAGCGAATCCCCTTCTTTGTCTGGATATAATTTGCTAAATAACTCGACCAGTGGTTTGTTACCACCGATAGATTTGAGCCAGAGATAGACTTTTATTGCCTCGATTTGTGCATCTCGTAATTTATCATGTGATTCTATGTGGCGGATTATAAAACCAGCGATGGAATTTTGATCTTGCTTTTCTTTGTCTGACCACTTGAGGGCGTGAGTTGTAATAAAGCTTTTAATAATTTGCATAGTAATTATTGTACCCCATAAATCTCACAGCTAGTTTACATCTATTGTCACCCCTTGTCTCACTTACTTTAACCTTGAGTTATGGGGCAAGCTTTTGAAAAAAAGAAAAGTTATATGAAGACACGTTAATCTATGAGTAGAGATATTTGGGTGGGTGAGCGGGATCGAACCGCCGACCTCATCCTCCACAGGGACGCGCTCTAACCAGCTGAGCTACACCCACCACGACTTTGATTGAGGTCAAGTATGTATTATATCCTAAAATCCTTTGGAATTTGATAACCAGCTGGCCTCCCAGATTGCTTATGCATCTGGAGGCATTTCTCGTGTTGCTATGCAACTCGATGTGCTAGCTACACCCACCACGACTTCGATTGAGGTCAAGAGATATTATAACTTATTTCTCGGTAATCTCGACTGTTTCGATTACTACGGGGTTTACTGGTCGGTCACTAGGTCCAGTTTTGCCTGCGGCAATTTTGTCGACAGTGTCCATACCTTCGGTGACTTCGCCAAAGATGACATAGTTTGGGGGGAGTGGGTAATCTGCGTGCATAATAAAGAATTGACTACCATTGGTGTTGGGACCAGCGTTAGCCATGGCGACTACTCCCCTTTTGTATTCGCCCTTAAATACCTCGTCGGCAAACTTATAGCCTGGTCCACCCATACCGGTACCGGTTGGGTCTCCTCCCTGGATCATAAAGCCGGAGATGACGCGATGGAAAATGACGCCGTCATAGAATTGCTTTTGGGCGAGGAAGACAAAGTTGTTAGTCGTGGCTTGAGTATCTTTACTTAATTTAACTGTTATATCGCCTTCACTAGTTTTTAGTGTAGCGGTATAGTTTTTATTACTTTTAATAACCTGTTCGGCTTTTGTAAACTGCATTTTGGGACTCGGCATAGGCGTAGGACTTTCTGTAATTTGATTATTTAATGTCTGACTACTAACTTCTTTTTTTGGAGTGGTGAGGATCCAGATAACTAGACCAATTACTCCAAGTGCGAGGAAGATATTTGCGTATTTTTGGTGCCTGTATATGACCAGGCAAGAACCTATTTTATAGGAAAACTCACATAAATCCACATAGGCACATAGCACAAACAATGTGCCCGCCGCCTCCACGTGTTCCACGTGGCTTACGCCTGTTTGGTGTGTCGCACCTGTCGGCGCGAGTCTCTCCCGCTCGCATTATTTGCAATTCGCCCGCCAGATCCCAAAAAATCACATTCATATTGTGGCGAGCGGGAGAGACATAACACCATCATAATTGCCTTACAGGCAATAAACAGGCGGAAACACGACCTCGGCGGAGGGATTATTTATACTCGCGCGGCGGATGGAGGGGTCTGGGGAGGAAATCCGCCGCGCTCGAAAATATCATTGTTTTTCTTATGAGTGGCTCAATTAGTCGCCTCTTAATCGTTCTGTTTCCGAAGCAAGGTAGGTTTGTTTGTACTTTCTGCCTTCATCAGTTTTAGGTACTTTTAAGTCCAGTAAACCAAGGAGCTCATGGCTTAAATTTCCTGACCACAACATTTCACTCCACCTCTCTTTACCCTCGTGCCTATATTTACGACCAATTTCCCCTACGTCGACAGCCACTTTTCTCCCTAGCATCTCATATGCTCCTATAGTATGTTCTTGTTGCATTTTGCGGATAAACTCAGTTGTCTCTGCGGAGTTATATTGTTTGGGATTCATTGTTAAGTCATGAAACTTAACCATTTCTGCAAACCATTCGTCGCGATATGCTCTAACTTGTTTTTCAAATGTCATATTACGTAGTAATGTGGCAGAAGCTCGACTGAGATAGCCTAGGGCGATAATAAACTTAGAATTTATCCCAACCTGCTTACTTTCGTACATAACGGCTAAAATGTTGTTAGCTTCTGCCAACGCTTTACCTAATAATTCTTCGTTAATTTCGGTAGAATCAGTAAATTCACCAATTTCATTAAGTAAAGTATTTAATGAATCATATGGCGTATTGGGGGGGGCATCAGGAATGGGGGATGTATTCTTTGCCAATCTCCGTAATACGTCTATTGCAGCCACTTCACGATTACCATTCGCAGTTCTTTCTTCTACGGGCAAATCGTAGTTTTCTGCTTTTATTGCTTCTTCTAAGAAAGTTTCAGATCTACCGACATAACTATGCTTGCGTGCGATTTCTAAAAGTGCTTCTTCAGTAATTTTCCCATCATATAAGTTAACCATGGCCTGAATAACATCGTGATTAAGCGGTCTCTGATCGTGGATCGCTTCTTTTAGCTGTCCCATCCCTGGGATACGTAATAATGCTGAACCATCTCGCCTGTTTTGTTCAAACTGATGTGCAAACGCTGTTGGTATTTCACTGTTAATAACCATTAACTCATTTATTAGCTGTGGACTTGCTTCGGCAGAGTATAAATGACAGGTGTATTCGCCAATGGAATACTCTCCCCTGCGCATTGCCCATGAATTACTTGGATTATTAAGAATGTGAACATTTGGATCTTGTGCAGAAATTGCTGGATATAAGTGATCGCGAAATAGTAGTGCCTGTTCATGTGTTAACCCAAGATGATTTGTATATCTGTTAATCGCATCGCTAAAATGTTTGAATGGCAACGACAATATATCGTCTCGATTTGCAAATTCTCTATATGTCCATAGAACTTCTTGAGCGGACGCCACATCATGATTGTCAAAACACGATCTTTCAAGTCCATATTTGAAGTTCGAAATAGTAGCTGATTCTATATCAGGATTTTGATTTTGTTCTGTCTGCTGAAACTCAAGTATCACATCTATTATGTTTTTACATAATTCGAGATCTGGCATTTCTCGTTCTGGATAACGGAACGTACCACCCATTTCTCCAAATATTCTCCTAACCTCTCTCCCTCTAACTTTATTCATCAACCCAGCCTCTACTTTAAGTGCCTCTCGTTCTTGCCAGTGATCCATTACTTGAGATAATTGTTTTGCTCTTTCTGGCGTTTTTACTATTTTAATAACACTCGCGATCTCATTCCCATTTTTTCGTTCTTGGTACTCAAAAGCGTTTTGTAATTTGCTCACACATTCCACAAACTCTGGCAATTCTGTTTCCGAGACTCCTGACTCAGTAAGTCCATATTCTATCCCGAATAACTCTCTCTCATATTGGCTAACTGTAAATACAGCTCTTGCAGGCTTGCCTAGCATCATTATGTCGTAGTAAAGTTCACCGTTTTCGTCAAAAGCTGGTTTGGGGAATAATTGTTTTGCTAACTTCTTTACCAACTCAGTGTGCTGTGGTCGTTCAAATGCAGGTTCAACATCTTCACCTCCTACATTTATATTGCCCCAACCTTCAGGTGCTTTACTGTCCGCCATACATCATTCATTCTACGTTAATTTCAATAAGAAAAACAATGATATTTTCGAGCGCGGCGGATTTCCTCCCCAGACCCCTCCATCCGCCGCGCGAGTATAAATAATCCCTCCGCCGAGGTCGTGTT
>QEVC01000009.1 GCA_003576945.1 Candidatus Microgenomates bacterium | reverse complement strand
GAATGGCGGGGTTACGCTCGTCATAGTCGGCGGCGACAGTTTCGTTGTCACGATCGGTTCCGAGCATAAGCATGGTTAAATCATTGGTGCCGACGGAGATCCCGTCGATTCCGATATCAATAAAGCTATCGAGTAAGATGACGTTTACGGGGATCTCTACCATCATCCAGAGTTTGAAGCTCGCGTTGCGTGAAAGACCTGCGGCGACTACTAACTTCTTTACTTCCTGCATCTCTTTGACGTTACGGACAAAGGGAATCATAAGGTGAAGATTTTTTAACCCCATAACATTCCTCACTTTTTTGATCGCTTCGAGCTCGAGCTCAAAGACGTCGGGATCGTGGATGTAGCGGAAAGCGCCGCGGTACCCAAGCATCGGGTTGGGCTCGTTGGGCTCATAGGCTTCACCACCTTTGAGATGACTATATTCGTTCGTTTTGAAGTCTGAGGCACGATAGACGACTGGACGATCACCAAAGGCTTTGGCGATTTTACTCAGACCTTCAGCTAGTTTGTCGACAAAGATATGTCCCTTCTTTTCGTGAATAAGTTTTTTGGGGTGAACGCCAATGCCGGCCATCATAAACTCGGCGCGCAAGAGTCCGACGCCATCCACATTGCGTTTGGCGATGTCTTCGGCTAATTCTGGCTCACCAAGATTAACGTAGACTTTGGTGGCAGTCTTGTGAGTGCTTTCAGGCATATGATAGGCTGGTTCTTGGATGTTGGTGATGACTGAGCTTGGCTTGAGATTACTTTCGTAGACAGATCCGGCAGCGCCGTCGACAGTGATAACCCGACCTTGCTTAAGCGTCGTTGTTGCCGTCTTTGTGCCAACGACACATGGCACACCTAGCTCACGGCTGACAATGGCCGCGTGGCTGGTTTGACCGCCCTTGTTGGTAACAATTGCGACGGCTTTTTTCATGGCGGGAACGAAGTCGGGGGTGGTCATGTCGGTAACGAGGATATCGCCGCGCTTAATTTTGCCAATTTCTTTGGCTGATTTGAGGATATTAACGATGCCGGTCGCAACACCGGGGCTTGCTGGCTCTCCTTTGAGAATTAATTTTCCGGAGATGGCTTTGACAGCTTTGACACTACTAACGCTCTTTTCGGTGGTTGCTTGAATTGTGGTAATGGGTCTGGTCTGAACGATAAACATCTTACCGTCTTCCATGGCCCATTCGATATCCTGGGGGAAGAAATAGTGTTGTTGAAGTTTTTTGCCTAACTTAGCAATTTCGACAATTTGTTTATCGGTTAACTTGCGCTTTGTTTGACGACTTTTTGGAACTTTGCGATCAATGTTACCGTCACCACTTCTGACCATTTCGATATCTTGATGAACGGTTTTGGTACTGACGATATCAAAGGTATTTTTGTCGACTTCGTAGTGATCAGGAGTAATCGCGCCCTGAACGATTTTTTCACCTAAGCCCCAGATAGCTTCCACAATGATTTTACTTTTGTCGTTGGTCACGGGGTTAATGGTAAACATGATGCCGGAGACGTCTGACTGTGCCATTTTTTGAACAGGAACAGCTAAGGCTACTTTAAAGTGATCAAAACCCTGTTGGACGCGGTAGTAGATGGCGCGGGGCTCAAAGAGCGAGGCCCAAGCTTTCCTGATGTGAACTAAAAGACTTGCGTCCCCGCGCACATTTAGATAAGTCTCTTGTTGACCGGCAAAACTGGCTTGAGGGAGATCTTCGGCGGTGGCACTACTGCGGACAGCAACCAAAGGATCTTTGCCCAGTTTGTCGTAGGCTTTAAAGACCTGCTCTTCAATGGCTTTGGGAAAAGGTGAACTCTCAATGACTTTTTGGACATTACGACTCGCACGATTTAGTGCATCTGGATCTTCGACATCTAAGCCTTTGAGTAGATCCTTAATTTTGTCGGCGAGCTGGTTCTCCTCGATCATGTGTTTATAGGCGGCAGAGGTAACCACAAAACCACCGGGAACAGGAAAACCTGCTTGAGTCATCTCACCGAGATTGGCGCCTTTTCCCCCTACTATCTCAACGTCTTCTTTATCTATTTCGTGAAACCAGAGAACAAATTTATTTTTGGGCATATGTACTAATATATGTTGTATAGTGAACTAAGTAAACCCCTACGGGGTTACACCCTGAAGGTTTACTTGGCCATCTCATTCTTAAACCAGTCTACATTAGGGATAGCTGATGGGTCGATGCCATAGAGTATAGGCAAATAGGCAGCTACAAATTCACCAAGTTGGATTACTTCGAACACTTGCTCGAGCTTGGTTTTTGAAGTGGCTAAGAACATCTGGGTTTCGTAGCCTTTTTGTTCTACTAAGCTTTTCGTAAGTAGTACTCTCTTTTGAACACGTTCATTATATAGGGCGGAGTTAAAGAAAATAAAGAGCGTAGTTTCTTTAGCAAGTTTGGGGAAACTGAGTGCTTCCATGTAGTGATGGTTAAACTCGGGTAAGTGCCACTCGCTAGTCAGAGCCTTTGCGTTTTCATTAATTTGGTTATTAAAGACATGAGCTGCCCCGATTAAGTGCTCGGCTCCAACTAGGATTATGTGCTTGTCATAACAACTAAAGGCGAGAGTCTTGGCGATGTTGTCATGAGCCTCAAGTGAGAGTTCTTTTACCATCTTTTGTAGATTAGACGATACTAATTTTAGTTCGCTACTTAGGTCTCTTAGTTGTCCTGCATGACTTAGGAGTGCCAGTTGACCGACAACAGCGTAGCCTATGGCTAGTCTAGGCTGCTTGCTAGGATTAAAGTTGGGCTCGATCTTGTAAACTGGCCAGTTATTTTTTGATGCCATATCTAGTAGCGGTCCACCGCTTGCGATCGCCATAATCTTGACATTTTTTGCCTGTGCCTGCTCGGCGGCAGCCAAGACCTCTTCGGTAGTGCCAGAGTAACTCGAGAGGATGACTAGCGAGTCGTTGCTCACATAACTTGGTAGATCATAATGTGAAACTACTTCGAATGGGACCTGAAGCTCTGATTTGTAGAGGTTTTTGATGATGTAGCTTGCTAGCACACTGCCACCCATACCGGCGACGACAATATTTTTAATACCTGTTTTATAACTACTATCTATTACGATGCTGGATGTCTGCTCTAGCGCGTCTTCGATCTGTTGAGATAATGCTTCGACACTACCCAAGAGGTTGCTCTTGTCTAGTTTTTTGATTTGATCTCGTGAATCGAGTATTGAAGGCATATTTAACTCCGAATAATTGCTAATACTTCATCACGTTTTTGTTCCATTAACTCTTGTGATTTTGCCTCTAATGTCAGGCGTAGTAATGGCTCAGTATTTGAAGGTCTGACACAGAATCTCCAATCATTATATTCTACCGATACACCATCTAATCTTGATATTTGACCATCACTATAACGCTCTGCTATCTCGGTCATTTTGCCTTCTTTGTCGACAATTTCTGAATTTGTTTCGACAGAGATAATGTACTTACTCATAACAGGAGCCACAGCATCGGATAGTTTTTTACCGGTATCTGATAAGTAGGCAAACATTTGCATAGGTGGAATCATGCCGCAATCGGCATACCAAAAGTCTCTGTAGTAAGTGTGGCCGCTTGATTCACCAGCAAAGACAGCATCAACTTCGCGCATTTTTTGTTTAATATAGGAGTGGCCGACGACACAGATTACTGGTTCGCCTCCGTTATTGTTAATGGCTTCAATGAGCGCCCAAGTATAACGAGGGTCATAGATTACTTTAGCTTTTGGATACTTTTTAAGCATCTCTGCAATTAAGAGCGTGTTGGTATAGTAGACGTCGATAAACTCACCCTTGTCAGAAATAAAGAAGACACGATCAGCATCGGCGTCCCAGGTGATACCCAAGTCTGCACCCTCTGATTTAACGCGTTCACACAATTCTGTTCGATTCTCTGGGATAAAAGGATCTGGTCTACCTTTAGGGAAGTTGCCATTTGGCTCGTTGTTGATAGCAACGATGTCTATGGGTAAGTTGCCTGCTTTTACAATATGTTCAAATATTTTTCCGGCTAAACCAAAGTTGGGGTTAATTACCACTTTCATCGGCTTGATGGTCCTACCTTCGACCCAACTTAAGATATTTTTGGTAAAATCATCAAGAATGTCTTTTTTTGTGAGCACCCCTTTTTTGTCACTGGGTTTGAGATCTCCTTTTTCAATAAGATCTCTGATTTGACCGATGCCATCTTCTAGTGTCATAGCTATTGGTCCGGCTTTGACCATTTTAAAACCATGCCACTCTGGAGGATTGTGGGAGGCAGTAACTTGAATACCACCTGCAAGCCTGTAGTTACCGACGCCAAAATAGTACATGTCTGTTGAGATTGGACCTACATCTAGCACATCTACACCAGCATCAAGCAATCCTTTGATCAAACTTTCTTTTAGTTCGTGTGAATGGATGCGAACGTCCTCACCTACCAACACCTGTCCATTAGGCTTAACATAGGCTGCATAAGCTAACCCTACTTGATAGGCCAAGTCATTATCAATATTTGAAGGAAACACACCACGGATATCGTAAGCCTTAAAAATTGAATGATCTACCTTCATGTTGTTATCCTCCAGTACTAAGGCCTTTATCCTAAAACTTGTAGTAATAAGATGTCAAGTTGACTACCAAGATCTAATTTGGTAGTACCAGTTTTTATTTTTTTATCTATTTTGTAGAGTTCATCGTAGAAAAACAGTAGCTGTGAGATTTCCCAGCTACTAGCTTGGCGTTTAAGTTTGCCGATTTGCCAAGGCGGGAGTTTGAGATTAGTGGCTGTTTTGGCTTGGATAAGAGTCGAAATATGACGAGATAACATAATATAGGTTAGCCCATCATCAGTGTTTTTGCGTAAGGTAACTAGTATTTTTGTGGCTTGTTGATAGTTACCAGGAACTATGGTGTCTAAAAAATTGTAGAGTAGCGCGGGAGGTTTGCTCTCTTTAACTATCCAGGTTTTTGGTAGCTTATTAGTAGTCAGTTTAGTTAGAGTCTTTTTTTCCCAGATTAAAATGTCGCGGTTACCACTATAATTTATAAGTAATTGGACACAGGCATCTTTATCTTTTGATCTTGGACGAGAGAAGAGATTTTCAATTAGCAGTGTTTCGTTGCCAAAGAGACTCTCAGTACCCAGAGTTGATGCAAGATCCTTTGGGAGCAATTTATCGCCATTTAGCTCACGGATGTCGACATGCTTCTTTTTTTGCTCAAAAAGATTGTTGCGTGAAGACGCATTGTCGTCACCGTGGAAGAGATATGTTGTCATAAGTACATAGTACCTAGTTATTAAGATTATATGGATAATTGGTCACCGATTTGGATATTATTGGCTTTACTCCAGCCGGCGGGAACTTCGAGTACGGTATCAATCGTCTGACTGGGTGAGTAGGTGGGAGGAGTAGTACTGTCGTTTGGTTGGACATTTTCGGTTAACTCAACGATCTGATTATCTTTGATCCAGATCATATCTAGTGGGAGATAAGTATCCTTCATCCAGAAAAGTGGGATATGGTAGTGGGGAAAGATAAATAACATGCCATCAATACCTTGGAGCGTGTTTCTACCGCTTAAACCTTTTTCCCACTGAGCGGGAGTCTGGGCCATCTCGACGACTAGCTCGTGGGCACCAAGTGTGATTAAGGATTTGATAGGGAGACCCATGATCACGCGAAAAATATTTTCGAGCTTGTGGAGGGCGCGAACTTTTTTGTAGGAGTGCGCAAGGTCACCTGAGAGATGTGAGCTATTTTTTGTCTTATCATCCTTTGAGTCTGATGGAGCTGGTTTAGGTTCACCTTTAATTTTAATGATCTCTTTAATTGCTTGGCCACTCACGCTTAGATCACCATTGCTACGGGTGAGAGAAAGAGTAGGAAATGTTTCTCCTCCATTTAATACAAAAGGGGTAATGGCGACGACCCGCTGATCACTGCCCCAGATACCCCAAGCGGTGTTCCAGTATTCCCTCAGCTTTGGTTCACTAACTTTAGTTTGATCCCAACCAGTCTCGGTGATAAAGATTGGTTTAGCAGCTAACTTATATTGCGTGAAGAGATAGTTATATGAAGTGATCCCTGGAAAAGTATTTTTGCGAGGAGGCTGAGCAAAACCTGGGTTGCTATAGCTATGTGTGGAAAAACCATCAAAGTAGGACCACACAGAGTTATCGTGAGCGTACATAGCTGTGAGATATCTCTTGGCAGACATTGAGGTAGCGCTATCTGGTAAGGCATCGTCGAGACTGGGACCGAGGAGGAAAAAATGCTCTGATCTCTCTTTGAAAATAGTACGAGCATTCTTGACAATATCGGTGTATTTGCGTGGATCTACTATTCCGCCCCACTCCCTACTCTGGTTGACTTCGTTAAAGAGAATGATGTAGCGGTTCTCGGTAGGCCACTCTAGCTCATTTAAAAAATTGGCAAAGTCAACAAGATCAGTCGCCTGTGCACTATCCCAAGTTCCCCCGGTTGGAATGGTGGTAATCCTGATTATGGGGATTAAATGTAGTTTACTGCACTTCTTCATGAATTCTTGCCACTTAAAAAGGTCGCGATCGACTGGTTGAATCGGGACAGTAACGTAGCCCCAGTCACCACCACTACTATTGACTAGTTTGGCGGCTGTCTCGACTTCACTCGGGTGAAGAATATGAACTCCCATTTTGTTGTTAGGCACAGAATTGGGATCATAAAGCGCGTGGGCTCGTGCATAAGTTGAAAGGAGAAAGGTAATAGTGAAAAGAATAACAGATCGAATCTTCATGGTTTTTTTAGGCCAAGGTGAGCATAAGCGGCGTCGGTTACAATCCGGCCTGCTTTGGTGCGTGAGAGTAATCCTATTTGCATTAAGTAGGGTTCGTAGACATCTTCGATAGTTGAATCATCCTCAGAAAGAGCGGAAGAAAGTGTCGAGAGGCCAACTGGCCCACCATGATGGTGGGTAATGATGGTTCTTAAGAGATCGCGGTCACCCGCATCTAATCCTAGCGAGTCAATTTCGAGAAGATCGGTAGTTTCTTTAACAATATCTTTGGTTATTACTTCGACATTTTTGATGTGGCCCATGTCACGGACGCGTCTGAGGAGTCGATTGGCGATACGGGGAGTACCACGACTCCTAATAGCAAGTTCATGGACTGCAGAATCTTCTAATCTTATGCTCAGGATACTGGCACTTCTTTTGATGACATGACTTAAATCGCTCTCTTGATAATATTCAAGTTTGCCAATGATACCAAAACGTGAGCGCAGAGGGGAGCTGAGCGCCCCTAGTTTGGTAGTGGCTCCAATCAAGGTAAAAGGTTTAAGCTCCAAACTGACGCTCCTGGCAGCTGGACCTTTGCCTAGCACGATGTCTAGCCTACCGTCCTCCATCGCGCTATAGAGAGTTTCTTCAACACTACTGGGCAACCTATGAATTTCATCAATAAAAAGAACATCATTAGTTTCGAGATTGGTCAAAAGTGAGGCAACATCCCCGACTCTCGTTAAGGCTGGGCCAGCAGTAACATGAATGCTGCCACCCTGAACTATGGCGATAATATGGCTCAGAGTAGTCTTACCTAGTCCTGGCGGGCCATAGAGCAAGGTATGGTCTACACTATGATGCCTACTCTTGGCAGCGCGAAGCGCGATATCTAATGATTTTTTAAGACGAGGCTGACCGACAAACTGCTCCAGGGTCTGAGGTCTTAAGGATTCATCAAAGCTAGGCTCTTCGGTTAAGAGACTCCCGGTGATTACACGATCATTTGTTGCCATGATGACTCCCTAAATTACGCATAAGGGCAGATAATGCCTGCGATTCGGTAAGACCTGAAACGTTGGTGTTTTTGAGGGCTGTGTCGATTTCGGATTTAGTGAAGCCGAGGGAAAGGAGTGCCTCGCTGTAAGGAGAATTGGAAGTAGTATCCATGACAAGAGTCCGACCCAGTTCGAGAATAATCTTTTGGGCTGTTTTTTTGCCGAGTCCCTTAACTCGACTCAGAGTATCCAAATCTCCAGAAGTGATCGCGGCAATTAGACTCTCAGGTGTTAGGTAGTCGAGAATCCGCCCAGCCATCTTTGGTCCGACCCCTGAAACATCAAGGAGTGAGATTACGAGGGAGCGGGCTTCGAGGCTAGAAACAGCGAGAAGTCTGGGAATACTTTGGTTTTCGAGATAGTGGTAGCAATATAGCTCTACAGCAGACCCTATTGTCAGACTGGTTAACCACCCTCCGATACAGTCATAGCCTATGTCACCTGTTTGGACAATAGCTCCATGTGGTGTATGTGTGAGTATGGTTCCTTTTAGATAAGCTATCATAGATTTTTATTAGTTACGATGGTTGAGATTGCAACGGCGAGCGCATCGAGCTCGTCGTCGCGTTTTTGAGATATTTTTATTCCCAGTAGTAATCCTACCATACGTATAACCTCAAATTTGCTTGCACTACCACTACCGGCAACTGAGAGTTTGATCGTATTAGGAGCACTTTCAATAACTGAAAGGTTGTGCGAGCCGGCGATCAGGCGGATTACCCCTCGCGCTTCGGCAACGGGGATCGCAGTTTTGACATTTTTTTGAAAGAGGAGTGATTCGAGACCAATGAGATCTGGATTATATTCGGCAATAATCGAGCTTATTTCTTGGTGAATTTTGGGGAGGTAGATGTCAGGAGTAGTTCCGGGTTTGTTTTCGATACAGCCACTGGCAATGAAAGACTGTTTAGAAGGACTGCCGCTTACAACGCCCCAACCCAGACGATGTGTGCCTGGATCAATCCCGAGAATAGTAGTCATAAGTACCGAGTAGTAAGCACCTAGTAATACTCAATACTATAGAGAGTTACCGAATTAAAGGCAAATGTTAGAATTACTAGTTCTGGCTGTGGCGTGGCTTACTACCTTTGTTAAGCGCTTTAAGCTCAAGGTAGGCTCTTCGCAGTGAACTCTCGGCCTCGGCAAACTCAAGTTCGCGAGTTTTATCGGCTAGAGTTGCTTTGGCTTCGGCCTCTGCTGCTTTGATCTTGGCTTCGTCGAGATCGCCGGCACGAACGGCACTGTCTGCCAAGATATTTATGTTGCCAAGGGCATCGACTTCGAGGAAGCCGCCAAAGATAACTACCGTCTCTTCGCTCCCAGTACTATCTTTGTATCGCAGGAGGCCTTCAGTTAATCTAGTTAAGAGCGGGACGTGATTGGGGAGAATGGTAATCTCTCCTTCGGCAGTCTGAGCTGTGACACTACCTACTTCGACTGTTAAGAGCCGTCTCTCTTGTGTAACAATGTCGAGCGTTAATTTATTAGTCATAAGTACTTAGTACCGAGTACCTAATATTTTGTTATTTGCCTTGTTCGTGGGCTTCTAGTACTTCGTCAATCGTCCCCTTCATGTAGAAGTCCTGTTCGGAAACGTGATCTAGGCTACCAGAAAGGATCATGTCAAAGCCACGAATGGTTTCACTAACTTTGACGTAGCGGCCTGGGATACCAGTAAACTGCTCGCCCACATAGAATGGCTGGGTAAGAAAGCGCTGGATCTTGCGAGCACGGGAGACTACGAGCTTGTCCTCGTCGGAGAGCTCATCGATACCTAGGATAGCGATGATGTCTTGAAGATCCTTATAGCGTTGCAGAACCTTCTGGACACTCCGGGCGACGCGATAATGATCGGCGCCGACAACATCAGGTGTGAGCATTTTGCTGTTACTAACTAAGGGGTCGACGGCCGGGTAGAGAGCTTGTTCCACGAGACCACGGTCGAGTGCGATTGTACTATCGAGATGGGCAAAGGTGGTGGCTGGCGCGGGGTCGGTGTAGTCATCGGCTGGGACGTAGACAGCCTGGAAACTAGTAATACTCCCCTTTTTGGTACTAGTAATGCGCTCCTGCAGGGCAGCCATTTCGGTGGCTAAGTTAGGTTGGTAACCAACGGCGCTCGGGATACGACCAAGAAGAGCTGAGACTTCACCTCCTGCCTGACTAAAACGGAAGATATTGTCGATAAAGAGGAGCACATCCTCACCCTGAACATCACGGAAGTATTCGGCGAAGGTCAGACCAGTTAAGGCAACGCGGAGACGGCTCCCGGGGGGTTCGTTCATTTGTCCAAAGACCATGGTAGTGTTTTTGATAACGCCGCTGTCTTTCATTTCGTGGTAAAGATCGTTGCCTTCGCGGGTGCGCTCACCGACACCGGCAAAGACAGAGTGACCTGAGTGTTCTTCGGCGATGTTACGGATCAGTTCCTGCATGATAACGGTTTTACCGGTTCCGGCGCCACCAAAAGCTGCCACCTTACCGCCGCGAGCAAACGGGGCGATAAGATCAACTACTTTGATACCAGTTTCGAGGATACTAGCAGTATTACTTTGCTCAACAAAGGTGGGAGCTTGGCGGTGGATTGGAGCAGTTAGTTTGGTCTTTACCTCACCTTGATTATCGATTGGCTCACCAAGCACGTTAAAGATACGACCAAGAGTCTCGTTGCCCACAGGAATGGTAATGGGAGCGCCGGTTCCCTCGACCTCCATACCGCGTTTCAAGCTGTCGGTCGAGCTCATGGCAATGGTGCGAACGACTCCACCACCTAGGATCTGCTCAACTTCGAGGGTTACGACACTACCATCCTCTCTTTTAACTTTGAGAGCATCATAGAGATTGGGGAGCTCACTCTCAAATTTGACGTCGATAACGACTGAGACGATTTGGGTAATGATTCCTGTTGAGATTTTTGATTTCATAATTCTCCTCATTCGGTTGGGCGACAGCGAGGGCTCGCCCATACATAATTATTATTCTATCGCCATGCGAGCGGTTGTTACATCTAAGAGTTCGTTGGTAACGGAACTCTGACGGGCTTGGTTGTAGTCAAGCGTCAAGTTGCCGATTAACTCTTTGGCGTTATCAGATGCATTCTTCATCGCGACCATGCGGGCACTGTGTTCGGTAGCCCGAGCTTCGAGGATGGTTTGGTATACGGACATTTCGATTTGATAAGGAAGGAGGGTATCTAAGAGCTCAGTAGAACTTGGTTCAATTGTATAGTTACTCACCGAGTCAGTGGAGTCGGTGCTAAATGGCAAGATCTTGGTAAAAGTAATGTCATTTTGGAGAGTACTGATGAAGCGTGGATAAGCCAAATAGACTTTACCAACCACCCCTTGACTATATTGCTCTATCGCGTAGGCACTAACACTCCTGGTCTCGGCAAAGGTGACAGTCTCGCCAAGATTATTAAACTTTGCACTTAGCTCAGTATTGCCAGTTGGTGTTATGTATTTGGCTTTTTTGCCAACTGTGGCGATCATAATTTTAGAACCTACGTGATTACCTGCAAATTCGAGGAGGGAACGATAAAGATTGACGTTTAAGGCACCACAGAGTCCCTTGTTGGTGGAAATTAGGATAACTAAGATATTAGGATTCTTCGAGTTTAGGGTGAGTGGGTGGGTACTCCCCTTTAGTCCCCCGCTGACTTTATCCATCATTTCTTTAAGCTTGAGGGTAAAGGGTCGAGTCGCGAGCGCGGCATCTTGGGCTTTTTTCATTTTACTGGCAGAGACCATTTCCATAGCCTTGGTGATCTGAGCAATGTTCTTAGCTGACTTAATACGACGTCTAATCCCGATAAGGCTAGCCATTATTACTCACTTTCGCTCGTCATAAGATGAGCACATGAGGCATTTACATTAGTTACAAGCATCTTCATTGTGGATAAGAGCTCATCGGAGAGAGCGCCTTCCTTTTTAAGCTTGTCTGAAAAAGCGATTCCATCTTGATTGGTGGTTATGTAGCTCAGGAGTACATTTTTCCACTCAATCATGTTTTTGAGTTCTACTTTATCAGCATAGCCTTCGGTAACTGCCCAGATGAGCATAACTTGCTGCGCGACTGGTAGTGGCTCATCCCAACCCTGTTTGAGGATCTCGGAAACGCGCGAGCCTTTGTCTAGTTGAGCTTTGGTTTTGACGTCGAGATCTGAGGCAAATTGAGAGAAAGCGGCGAGCGCTCGATACTGCGCGAGATCTAAGCGGAGACGTCCTGCCACTTTTTTCATCGCTTTAATTTGGGCATCACCACCGACACGAGAGACTGATAAGCCGACGTTAACGGCGGGCTTAAAGCCTGAGTTAAACATGTCAGTTTCTAAATAGATCTGTCCATCGGTAATACTAATGACGTTGGTTGGGATGTAGGCGGAGACGTCGCCAGCTTGGGTTTCGATAATTGGAAGAGCGGTCAAACTACCACCCCCATATTCTTTGTTTAGGCGACAGGCGCGCTCTAATAGGCGGGAATGGAGATAGAAAACGTCTCCCGGATAGGCTTCGCGGCCAGAAGGTCGACGCAAAAGGAGCGAGATTTCGCGGTAAGCCCAAGCGTGCTTACTAAGATCATCGTAGATAATGAGCGCATCTTGGCCATTTTTGGCGTAGTATTCACCGAGACTGGCGCCTGCGTAAGGAGCTAGATATTGCATAGAGGCCGGGTCGCTAGCGGTAGCAGCCACGACAGTTGTGTATTTCATAGCCCCAAATTGCTCGAGAGTATTAACGAGTTGAGCTACAAAACTTCTTTTTTGACCGATCGTGACGTAGATACACTTAATGCCTTCTTTGGCCTGATTGATAATAGTGGTTATAGCAATACTACTTTTACCAACACCACGGTCACCAATGATAAGCTCACGCTGGCCACGACCAACTGGGATCATAGCGTCGATTGCGATAATACCAGTCTGGAGAGGCTGACTAACGTGCTGGCGGGTAATAACACCAGGGGCGATATTTTCGATAGGATAGATTGCTGCGCCTTCTGGATTAGCCTGACCATCTAATGCCTCGCCAAGGGGGTTAACGACACGGCCGAGGAAGTTGGGACCTACGGGGATACTTAAGATTTTACCGGTGGCAGTCGCAGTCATTCCCTCTTTGAGATGACTATATTCACCGAGCAAGACGACACCAACGCTTTCGGTGTGAAGGGAGAGGGCTAGGCCATAGGTGCCGCCAGGAAATTCGATGAGTTCACTCATCATGGCGTCATTTAAGCCAGAAAGGTGCGCTACACCATCCCCAATTTTGGTAATGGTACCAATACTCACTGGTTTGACAGACTCACTCCAGGAGTTAATTTTTGAAAGTAGCGTTGCATCTGCCATATACCTGTTCCTTTAGCTAATTGAGTTTTTGATACTATCTATGCGAGCAGCAAGCGAGAGATCAAGCAATGAGCTGCCATAGAGGATACGAACTCCAGCAATAAGGCTAGAATCTACCTCTAGTTTGGGGGTCCCACTGGCACCAAGTTTAGCTTTAGCGACATCCTGGGCAGTTTTTAAATTACTGCTACTTAGTTTGGTCGCGCTGGTAATTGTGTAGTTCATAATTTAGTTATTAGTACCTAGTTATAAAGTTTATAAAGCTAGTAATTTTTTGGTTATAGCTTCAATTTCCTTGGTAGTCAGTGCGTCTTCGAGAGCTTTTTTAGCCATAGCAGCGGCAATAGTGGCTGATTCTTTTTGAAGTTTAGCTTTGGCATTTTCTATTTCTTTTTCTGCGGCCTTGATTATGCTAGCGACTTCTTCTTTAGCTTTTTCATGAGCTTTTTTAACAATCTCATCAGCCTTCTTTTTGGCGTCGACTTCGGCGGCAGTAATAATAGCGCTAGCCTCTTTACGGGCTTTGCTTACTTCGGCTTTTTTGGTCTTTTCGATTTCTTCACCAGCTTTGAGATTCTTTTCTGCTTGACTCATGCCCTCATTGATTTTTTTGGCGCGATCGTCGAGCATTTTCATAACAGGTTTATAAAGAACCTTGTTAAGAAGGTACATGACTACCCCAAAATTGAGGATTTGGAAGAGGATTTGATAAAAATTGATTTCCATATTATTGGCTCCTTAAACAAACTTAAGAATAAGAGCAATAACTAGAGCGTAGATAGCGACAGCTTCGGCAAAGGCAAAGCCAAGGATCATGTTGGTCTGAATTTTGCTGGCGGCATCGGGGTTACGACCGATGGCCTGCATGGCACCTAGCCCAACTAGACCGATACCGATACCAGGACCGATCGCACCTAGACCCATGGCGAGACCTACAGCGATATTGCTGTCGACCATCATATTAGAATTTTGGGCGAGTGTCGCAACCTGTTGGGCGACTTCACCTGCAGCTTGAACAGCTTGTGTAGCAGTGGCAACGTCTGACATAGTTTTTCTCCTATTATTTTTATAACTAATTTACTAATGTTCGGCCTCGTGGGCGTGAGTCGCAGTGTTCATAAAGACGGTCGAGAGCATGAGGAAAACTAGACCCTGGATCAGGCCAACAAACACTTCGAGCGCGTAGAACGGGATCGGGAGACCGAGGGGGATTAAGAAGGCCATGACTGAGATTAGGACTTCGCCAGCAAAAATATTGCCAAAGAGACGAAAAGTAAAGCTGATGATTTTGCTAAACTCGGAAACGAGCTCGAGGATACCAACAAAGCCGTTGATGGGATTAGTAAAGTTAAAGAATTTTTTGAGGTAACCGAAGCCTAAGAACTTAAATCCGTAGTATTGGACAGTGACCATGGTGATCAAGGCGAGCGCGAGGGCGGTATTGATGTCGGCGGTTGGGGCGCGGAGGATCGGGATAAAGGTCTCTTGGCCATGTAGGAGGGCCGTAAAGCCGACAGAACCAGCCCCAGGGAGGAG
This sequence comes from Candidatus Microgenomates bacterium, assembly GCA_003576945.1. Classification (GTDB taxonomy): domain Bacteria; phylum Patescibacteriota; class Microgenomatia; order UBA1400; family UBA12108; genus GWF. The sequence goes on along the minus strand of QEVC01000009.1, from coordinate 17,556 downwards.
GCCGGACCAGTTGGAGGGAACGATAAAGATAAAGAAACTCATAACCATAGGGAAGAATAGACGAGCCTTGGTAGTGCCTGCGATAGATTCGACGATGCCATAGAGTCCCTCGATCATAACTTCAAAAAACATTTGGAGTCTACTTAACTTGCCGCTGAGTTTGAGATTACGGGTACCTAGATAGACACTGACAAGGAGGAGTATTGTAATAATTGCAGAGGTAGCTAGAGAGTTGGTGATCGATACACCGAAGATATTTGTTACTGGTTCCGCATTGATAGAGATATGTAGTGCCATACGGGTACTTATGATAACAGCTACATAGTTAATGCACAATAACTATTTTGCAATTGATATATTATGATCTACTTGTGACCCCACCCGGATTTGAACCGGGGTTAACAGGATGAAAACCTGTCGTCCTAGACCGGGCTAGACGATGGGGCCAGGCATTTAACATGTATATATGTGGGCCCACTGGGATTCGGACCCAGGACACCCTGCTTAAAAGGCAGGTGCTCTAACCAGGCTGAGCTATAGGCCCCACAATAAGAGTACTTGTCAAGAACATTATTTTATCACGGTGAATTGATTTTGAGGAGATAAGAGTATTTAAGCTTTTTTGGCTTCGCGGATCTTGGTGGCAGCTTTGCCGATGAGGTCTCTGAGGTAGTAGAGCTTGGCGCGACGAGTGAAACTGGTCTTTTTGACTTCGATCTTACTAACAACTGGAGCGTAGAGTGGAAAGATTTTTTCGACACCAACACTGTTACTCGCAATTTTGCGAACGACAAAGGTAGGATCATCTTTGGCGTGGATGGCGATAACAACACCTTCAAAAACCTGGATACGTGATTTATCCCCTTCTTTGATACTCTGGTGGACGCGAATGGTGTCGCCTACACGAAAAGATACGTCGTTGTGGGTTAGTTTATTAGCCATGCGTGTTATTTTACCAGGATAATTATTTCCCCGCAATGGCCGCGTTAAGAAAAGTAGTAAAGACGGGGTGTGGGGTAAGGGGGCGAGATTTGTACTCGGGATGTGCTTGAGTGGCGAGGAAGAAAGGATGGACATCCTTGGGGAGCTCGATCATTTCGACAAAGAAATTGTCGGGTGAGGTACCGGAGATGACTAACCCTGCATCTTCGAGTTGTTTGCGATATTCGTTATTTACCTCGTAGCGGTGACGATGTCTTTCATTAATCTCGGTTGTGCCATATATGTTAGCTGCGAGACTACCCTCTTTTAGGTAGCATGCATAGCCGCCTAGTCGCATGCTTACCCCGTTTCCTTTTATCCGCTGATATTTGGGATCAAAGGGAATGTCATGAACGATCGGATATTTGGTGGCTGGATCGATCTCGGTAGAACTGGCCCCTTCGAGTCCTACTACATTTCGAGCATACTCGATTGCAGCGAGCTGGAGACCATAGCACAGTCCGAGATAGGGGATTTTGTGTTCTCGCGCATAAGTAATCGCAGCGATTTTTCCCTCAGTTCCCCTTGCCCCCCAACCAATCGGGACAATAATGGCGTCTACCCCTTCTAGCTGCTTACTCCCCTCTTTTTCGATGATCTCAGAATTAATGCTTTTGATATCTAGCTCGACACCACTGTGAATACTGGCATGATCGAGAGCCTCAAAGAGTGCATGATAACTGTCTTTGAGGTTGTAGTCCCCAGTCTTAAAGTACTTACCCACGATCGCAAGAGTGATTTTGTGTTCTTTTTTTGCTAACGCTTTTTTGACAAAACTATCCCAAGCATCAAGATCTGAGGGTTTGTCAGGTAGACCTAGCTTGGCCAGAACTTTTTTATCAAATTCTTGTTCGTGGAAATTGAGAGGCACCTGGTAGATACTAGGTAGATCTTTGTTTACGATCACATCGTCGGAGTGCATGTTGCAAAAGAGGGCCAGACGATCACGTCTACGTTCATCGAGGTCGGCTTCGGTACGGGCTACGAGAAAGTCGGGCTGGATGCTCATGGCATTAAGCTGTTTGACTGAGAGCTGAGTAGGCTTGGTCTTAGGTTCACCAACGTGCGCGGGGGTGGGGAGGTAGCTGACGTGGACGTGGACCACAGTATCATTACCCCTGAGTTTCATGATACGCGAGGCTTCGTAGTAGAGGACATTTTGATACTCTCCAGCCGTCCCACCGAGCTCGACCAAGACAATCTCTGCTTGATCTTTTTCGGCAGCAGTCTTAATACGACTAATGATTTCATCCGTGACGTGGGGAATGGCTTCGATATCCTCACCTCCATAACCATTCTCGCGCTCACGATCGATAACTGCTTTGTAAATTTGACCCATCGTGACAAAGTTGTGACTACCAAGGTTACGATCAAGGAAACGCTCATAGTTGCCGAGATCCATATCAGTCTCGGTGCCATCTTCACATAAGAAAGCGTCTCCGTGCTCGAGAGGATTGATCAGGCCAGAATCAATGTTGAGGTAGTTTTCGCATTTGACGACGGTAACCCGGTAGCCTTTGGCTTGCAGGAGCATGGCGAGTGAGGAAGTTGTAATACCCTTACCGAGAGAGGAAAGCACACCACCGCTGACAAAAATGTATTTAGTATTTTGTATTTTGAAGCTTGAAAGTTTGTTAAGCGGCATAGGCTATTCTACTATAGAATCTCACTCTCGGGCAAGGCAGCATTAGATTTGAAGAGGGCATAGAGATCGGTGCCGTACTCGCCATTACCGACAAATACCGCCTCACCCCTAATTATTTTTTCGAGTGGTTGACAGTGTTTGCATCCTGTGTCGCCTGCGGGACATTTAAATCTTTCAAGTGACCTGGCGAGCTTAATTTCTTTACCTACCTTTAGAACTAGATTGTATGAATGATCGAGATCTGGGAGCTTCTTTTCGATAGGCATGTCATCCCGGCCGATGTACCAATAGCTAGCTTTTTTGACATCTCTAGTTTGGCAGTTGTGGGCGAGGAGATAGTAGATCGGGAGCTGGAGTGAGTCCACACTCTCCTCCCCTAGCCCAGTTTTGAAATCTAGGATACTGATAGAATCGTCTGCCTCGTTATATTCGAGCCAGTCTAGTTTGCCACAAAGCATGAGATTGTCTTCTTCGGATAGCCAGTACTGTGGGAGATCCATTTTAATTTTGACTGCTTTAGATGCTAAAGGTCCCGGGTGAGTCATGATTCGTCTCAACATCTCTTCCCCTCTAGCTTTGTACTTTGCCTCGGTTTCTTCGTCTGGAAAGCCGCCTACTTGTCCTGAGACTTTTTTCCAGGCGATTTGAAAACGCTCGATTAGAGAAACTTTGAAACGATCGGAGGTAGGAAGAAAGGAGAGTGACTCTAGCACTTCGTGGACAGCTGAACCAAGGGACATGCTAGGAGTCACTAGGGTAATTTTGTGACCAGTGCGCGGATCACGGTAAATACTGCTTAGATAGTAGGCACGAGGACAGTTTTTGAAGTTATTAATACTACTGTGGGAGAGCCATACGGCACTAAATTTATCTGGCATAATGGTAGTATAAAGTAGAAAGTTGAAAGTATAAAGTTATGAGACAGAGAATCAAATTAATATTTTTTAAATTTTACAGCAGCTTTGCTTTTAGGATGTTAATTGCATCGTACCTGATTGCAATTATTGGTGGACTAGGACTTTCCTGGTGGGAAGCGACACAAGCCAAGAATGAACTTGTAGCAGAAATAGATTCTAAGGAAGTATTGGTTAGTACCTTAGATACGCAGCTCGAAGATAAACTAAGTGAGTTAACAACTCTTAAGAATGATGATCAAGTGATTAAGAATGCTAGTCTTTCGGCTGAGATTGCGAACATAGAAAAATCATACCTTGCCGCCCAACAATTATTTGAGGATAGATCAGACTTAGTGATCACTGGCGGTAAGACGAGCGCGGTAGATCTAGCACTGGCTAAGTTTTTGGGATTATTAGGGCAGAAGAAATGGAGTGAGGTAAATGAACAAGGTCTCAAAGTAAGAGCAGAAATTGAGAAGGTAATCGCTGCCTCTATACCTAAAGTCTCGACACCCGTAACTGCCGCAAGTAGTAATGCTGCACCTGGATCAGGGTATGGCCGCCAAAAGGTTAGTACGGCGCGAGGAGAATTTGTGATTTCACTGATAGTTGCACCTGGTGCTAGGGCGATTGTCGAGACGGCTAGTGACTCAGACTGCGGTGATAACTGCCCGACAAAATCGTTAGCTGAGCACGTGGCAGCATCAGGCGGATTTGCGGGGATTAATGGCGCCTATTTTTGCCCTCCAGACTACCCAAGATGTCAGGGTAAAGTAAATAGTTTTGATACCTTAGCCGTTAATGGACGGACTAAATCGGTACACAATAGAGCGAATAATGTTTATTCGACAGTTCCCTTGGTTGCAATGTATGGCAACTCACTCTCTTTTTATGATCAAACAATGCAGTGGGGAGTAGATACAGGGAGTAACGGAGCGCTTGCCAACTTTCCACGACTACTCAGAGATGGCAATGTAGCTACGGGAGATGATGGAAGTAAGGGGACGAGGGGTTTTATTGGTGTTAAGGATGGAGCGATTGTCATCGGACATGTCTTTGCTGCAAGCCTAGCAGACACTGCGGAAGTCTTAAAGACACTGGGTTTGCAGAATGCCATAAACTTAGACGGGGGTGGATCAAGCGCACTCTGGATGGATGGGAGTTATAAAGTTGGACCAGGTAGAGCGTTACCAACGGCAATTGTTTTAGTTAGATAGGGTTTAGTTTAGCCATTCGGTAACTGCGATTGCACCAAGACATAAGGCTGGAAGAATAATGCCACCACCAATTATGGCAGTTGCCAGTGCGTACTGTGGATCGAGCTCTACTTTGGGTTTAATTTTTTCTAAAAATAATCTAAGCTTAAGTAGATGTTTGTTTTCTATACTAAGGTTAGTCACGAGGAAGCTGTCGCAGATAGGCCCTGATTTCATTCGTTTTTGGATAATACTTTTTGACTAAATCCCAAAACCGGATACCATGGCCGCGCCATCTAAGGTGAGCGAGCTCGTGGACAACCACGTACTCAACAGCTTCAGGACTGGTCTCGACGAGCTTGAGATTAAAAGAGATTACCCCAGTTGGTGCACAGCTACCCCAGTAGGTGCGCACATGGGTAAAGCGAAGAGAGCGAGGAGTTAGGGACATGACAATTGAGTAATGTGAGACACAATTATTAATTAGGACTTTTAACTCCTCCTCACTACAGAATGACACAGGTTTTACCACGGTTTTATCCTGTTCTTTTAGCCTCTTTGCAATCCACCTACGCTTACTTACGACAAATTTATCAATGAGATATTTGGGATATAGACGTGGAGCGCGCACTACTAGCTCCCCTCCTGTTTTGACCTGGAGACTGACTGTGTGTCTAAATGAGCGGATGAGGGTATACTGATGTGACATGACATCTAGTATAACTCGTGGTATACTATAGGGTATATGCCAGTAGCACAACCAGAACACTCTCCTGCATACAGAGCAGGCCATCAAATGATAATTGCCATTTCTGAGAAATGGCCTACCTATGTTTATAATATTGTTATTAGCTACTATGTTTACACAGGGTCTCTTGGAGATTCATTAGATTTGGCTAGAGAGTTGCTACAGCAAGATTATGCAATGCACAACTTTGGTTAAATTTTTCCAAAGGCTATGGCATCTTTGACATGGCCAACAGAGCCGAGGAGCGACGCATAGGAGATAGTATATTCGCCATAGCGAGTATTGAGACTGTCTAGTGCAGCTACCAACCTCTTTTCTTTGACTTTGTCTATAAACAAGCTCTCCTGATTGTCATCGTGACCGATACTAAAGAGTGTAACTGCCACTTTTTTCACCTTTTTGTTTGATTTTGGAGTAAGTGAGTTGACGGCTGCGATTAGATCATGCTCTGACTGAAGTGACGTTTTGAGTTTGTGACTGAGCTTATATGAGGTATGGTCAGAGTAATGGAGACTAATATGGGTGGCACTGGCACTATAGCCATCTTGGCGCATACGTCTGCCCGCTTTACTTACTAGTTTGGCCATGATGGGGTACCACTCTGCTCGATCCATGGGATGAGGCAGTACATAGGACTGGCCAAAACTACGAGTCTGAAAAGTAACATCGTCTACTTCATATCCACGCAGGCGAGAATACCAATAATCTCCAAGAATAGACTGGAAGGCTGAGTGGAGTAGCTGAGGAGATGCCTGGTAAAACTGAGTTGGAGTAAAAATGCCAACTCGATTGAGACGCGCTTCATTTCTTACGTTAATGCCACAAAAGTCCTGAAGGACAATCTTTTCGTAGATCTCTAGATAATTTGTTTGATCTATTACATCTAACCCGTCTGGTTTGTGCAGGCCTGAGGCGAGCTTGGCTAGATTTTGGTTGGTACTAATGCCCACCGAAACTCGCAGATAATCGCCAATTTCTGATTTAATTCGAGATTTAATCTCCTGGACTACCCCTACGGGGTTACACCCTGTAGGGAGGATTAACACAAATTCGTCGATCGATTTGGCGAGTGGATTACTACTATAGTCTGAGAGTAGTGCGGCAAAACGGTGGTGAACCTCGCGATATTTAGGCGGATCAGCAGTCCGCGCGATAAGGAGCGGACATTTGTCCTGACCCTCTTTTAGACTCATACCGGTTTTGACTCCCCAGAGCTTGGCTTCGACACTAGGGGCCAGGATACAGCCATAAGGGGCATCGGAGTGGACGACGGCCACGGGCCGGTGGCGCAGGAGCGGGTTGGCCTGCTGTTCGACACTGGCAAAGCAAGAGTTGAGGTCGATGTACATGACATTTGGCTTGTTTGGGTTGAAAGTCATATTTTGTATATCCGTATAGCCGTATATCAGTTTAGCCGTGAGCTACGGGATCACGGATTGACGGATTGACTGCTACACGACTTAATCTGGGAGACCATCGCTAACCTCTTCGAGTGTCCAGTGAAGGGTGTCAGTATTTAGGTTGAGACGAAAGAAAAGATTGTTTGAGACGACCGAGAAAATATGATGTCTGACATTTCCTTCTTTGTAACTATGTCTTAAGCCTAGTTGAGTCACTTCGTAACTCTGGTTACCCCACTGGAGACTAATGGGGCGAGTAGCACGTTTATTGGCGTCAAAAGAGGTTGTAACCGAGACTGGTTCGGATATTATTTGGATCATTACTTATTTATAAACCGAATAAAGGACGAATGTCAAGCTTATTCAGCGATAGGTTTTGTCTGAATCAACTTGGAGATGGAAGCACGCAGAGCACTGGTTAAATTAACCCCAAACGGCAACTTGAGCTCGCGATTACTGCGACCATTTTGGAAGATCAGAGTGACTTGGTCATCACCTCGATTTTCCTGGAGAAGCTTATTAAGCTCGAATAGTGTCGCTTTGGAGGTACCCTGAGGAATAATAATAGTGTTGGGGTCGGCAGGCTTGGCATCTGTTGATTCAGTAGTGTCTGCCTGCTCGGTAACTGGAGTTATAGAGTCGACGATTAAGGAGAGCTTGTCTTCTCTTTCCTCAACTTTGCCTTTGACCATGACGACACTATTAGGGATTAAGACGCTCTTAACTTCAGTATATGTTTTGGGGAAGACGACGGCCTCTATCTCGCCACCTTCATCAGTTAAGAGAAGGAAGGCCATTTCCTGCTGCTTGGTCTTGGTAACCACGGTGCGGGCAGTTTTGATGATGGCAGCAACTGTGGCTTTTTGACCTTTTTTCTCATCGATATTGGCGATGTTAGTAGTCCACTCATTCTTGGCTTTTTTGAGAATCTTTTGTGAGGGGTGTTCTCTCAGATAAATCCCCAACAGTTCGCGCTCCATCTCCATGAGCTCGCGACTACTAAACTCTTCTTTGGTACTCTCCCACTTGTCGACGATGCTTACCTTTTCGTCGATCAAGCTATCAAAGAGTCCACCTTGGTTACTATTCTTTTCGCTGCCTGTTTTGCCAACTTTTTGTCTAACTCGCTCGATCTCATCGAGAATTACGGCTCGTTTGCCATAAGCGTCAAAGGCCCCAACCTTAATCAAGCTCTCTAGAACTTTTTTATTAACTTTTTGATTGTCAACGCGTTTAATAAAGTCGGTAAAGCTCTGAAAATCGCCCGCTCCCGTACGTTCGAGCAAAATATTGTCGATGGCTGCAGTACCGACATTTTTGATGGCGGAAAAGCCAAAACGGATCGCCTTTTTATCAAGTGATTTGGCATCTTCGATCACACTAAAGTCGTTCTGGCTTTTATTAATATCTGGAGGCAATACTATGATCCCCATACTGCGACACTCCTCTAGACACAGTGTCATCTTGTCTTCACGACCTGATTCTGCAGACATTAGGGCAGTCATGTACTCGACTGGATAGTGGGCCTTGAGATAGGCTGTTTGATAAGCGATCATAGCGTAGCTGGTGGCGTGTGCCTTGTTAAAACCATAGCCGGCAAAGCGCTCAATAAAGGACCAGACTTTCTCAGCTAGATCTTCGGTATAGCCATGCTTAACTGCTTCTTTGATAAATTTGGTGTGTTCCTTCTTCATGGTCTCGACACTCTTTTTGCCCATGGCACGCCTTAAGATATCAGCCTCGCCCAGACTGTAGCCTGCCATGACGTTAGCGATCTTTAAGACCTGCTCTTGGTAGACTGCGATGCCATAGGTTTCGCCCAGGATGGGTTTGAGATCAGGATGCAGGTACTTGACACTATCTGGCTCGAGCTTACCTTTGACGAACTCTGGAATAAGCGCCATCGGACCCGGGCGATAGAGGGCGATCAAAGCGACAATGTCCCCAAAGACGTCGGGCTTTAGCTGCTTGGCGAGCCTTCGCATCCCCCCTGACTCCATTTGAAAAATACCAGTAGTCTCGCCACGAGACAAGAGTTCAAAGACTTTTTTATCATCGAGCGCTAGACCAGATAGATCGACGCGAACACCACGAGTTTCTTGGATTAGCTTAATGGCGTTTTGAAGGATTGTTAAATTGCGCAGGCCTAGAAAATCCATCTTGAGTAGACCAATGGCATCAGGTTTAACGTTTAAGTCGAGCGCGTACATATCGTACTGTGTCGTGACCTTACCCTCTTTGGTGTCTCTCTGAAGGGGGGTGTAGTTGGTAAGGGGTGCATCGGCGATGATAACAGCCGCGGCGTGAACACTACTGTGCCTGGCACTGCCTTCCACGCGTTTAGCTAAATCAATTAGCTCTTTGTACTTAGGATTCTTATAGAGCTCGGTTAATTCAGCTACGCTAGTTAAGGCTTCGTCGAGGCTACTACCCATTGGGATTAGCTTACTGATCATATCTGGCTCGCTGTAGGGCATACCTAGTACGCGACCAATATCACGCACCGCAGCTTTGGCTTCCATGGTTCCAAAGGTGATAACCTGCGCCACTTTATCTTCGCCATACTTTTGGGTGACATATTCAATTACGCGGTCCCTACCCACGTCGGCAATATCAACGTCGATATCGGGAGGGCTGGGACGCTGAGGATTGAGGAACCGCTCAAACTGCAGACCATGATAGAGCGGATCGATGGAGGTGATACGGAGGATGTAACTAATGATCGCGCCGGCGGCACTCCCTCGGCCAGGACCGATGCGGATCCCGTTACTCTTGGCCCAGTTAATAAAATCCTGAACAATGAGGAAGTAACTGGCATATCCCTTGTCACAGATAACCCCGAGCTCATAATCAATGCGCTCTAAGATATCAGCTCCTGCATTGGGATAGCGATCAGACAACTTTTCCATTACCAGTTGGCGGAGGTAGCTCTCGGGCGTAGTGCCTTCGGGTACAGGATACTTTGGGTAGATCATTTTGCCGGTTGGGATAACTAGATCTATTTTGTCCACGATCTTCCTAGTATTAGTAAGGGCTTCGGGGAGGTCGCTAAAGAGATCACTCATTTCGTCTTGACTCTTAAAATAGAAGGTTGGGGAATCAATCATGGTAAAGCGATTCTTATCATCGAGTGTGGTACGTGTCTGGATGGCAAGGAGTGCGTCCTGAGCTCTTGCGTCGTCTTTCCTGACATAGTGCACGTCATTTGTGGCAATCAATGGAATACCATATTTGCGAGAGAGAGCAAGCAGCTGCTCATTGAGCGGTTTTAGGAGATTTTCTAGGCCGTCATGGCGCTGGATCTCGATGTAGTAGTCGTCCCCAAAAATGCGTAAGTATTCTTTGAGGCGTTCTTCGGCTCTGACTACCTCACCTTTACCCAGTAACCATGGGACTTCACCTTGAGGACAGCTGCTGGTGGCGATTAAACCTTCATGATATTTTTCGAGAATTTCCCAATCTACTCTGGGTTTGTAGTAAAATCCTTCGAGATGAGCGTGACTCGCAAGCTTGAGAAGATTGTGATAACCCTTTAAGTTTTTAGCAAGCAAAAGTTGATGATGAGTTTTGTGCTCTTTGGTTTTGTCATGGCGACTACCAGTTGTGTAATAGGCCTCCATCCCAATAATGGGCTTGAGGCCACTGCTGCGCATAACATTGTAAAAATGGATGGCACCATACATGACGCCATGATCAGTTAAGGCAACTGCATCCATGCCATAACTCTTGGCAGCTGTGGCAAGATCCTCATCTTTGCTCAGTCCATCGAGGAGACTGTATTGCGTATGGACGTGGAGATGGTTAAAGTCGATGGGAGTCATAAGTACCGAGTACCTAGTTATTAGGTAATAAAATAATGAGAGGCAGTATTTCTAGTTTAGCAGAGACAAAATTAGTTTGTTGGCGACCCTAGCATCGGCCTTGCCACTGGTGGCTTTCATGACATTGCCAACAAAGAAACCGAGGACTCCAGTCTTGCCTGCTTTGTACTGCTCTACCAGTGCTTGGTTTTCAGTCATTAGCTTTTCGATGATGGGTTTAAGAATTGTTTCATCAGTAATTTTATCGTCAGCTTTGGCTTTTTTCGCTTTAAGATATTGCTCGGGAATAGTATTTACATCAATTTTTTTGTTGACCAGATCATTGGCCGCAATTTTAACCATACTAGGCTCGAGTGTCAGAATAGCGGTGATAAAACTAAAGTAATCCGGATTATTCACAATGATTTTGGCAGCGCTTTCAATCACTCCAGCTTTCACTAAGTCAGCGGCTATCTGATCTGGCAGTTTAGGTAAGCGAGATTTAATGCTTGAGAGCCAGATATCATCAACTACAAGTGGTGGAATGTCGGGATCGGGGAAATAGCGGTAGTCGGCAGCACCTTCTTTTTTCCTTTGACTGACTGTTCCTCGACCGTCGCGATACCCCCTTGTCTCCTGAACTGGGGTCTCTCCATTGTCTAAGATGTCAGATTGTCTTTTGTATTCAAACTCGAGTGAATTGGCAAAGAAGCGGAAGGAATTGATATTTTTTATTTCGACCTTGTAGTTTGGGAGATTGCCATCGGATGAAAGTGAGATATTGGCCTCAAGTCGCATGCTCCCTTTTTCCATATCACAGGAGGAAACGCCGAGCGCGCGGATAATATCTCTAACTTTCTTTAAAAACTCCTTAGCTTGTTCAGGTGATTTAATATCTGGTTCAGTGACAATCTCGACGAGGGGCACAGAGGAGCGATTAAAATCAATGAGTGAGACTTTTTTGCCATCCACTACAGCATGGTGCATCTTGGCGGTATCTTCTTCCATGTGGACACGAGTTATCCTGACAGGTCCATAACTAGTCTCGACTAACCCGTCATAGCAAAGCGGTTCATCGTACTGACTAATCTGATAACCCTTAGGGAGGTCAGGATAGAAATAATGCTTGCGATCAAATTTGCTGACGGATGCAATTTTGCAACTCAAGGCGAGTCCGATCAGGATACAGTCTTCAATAGCTTTTTTATTAGGAACTGGAAGTGCGCCGGGCATACCCAAGCAGACCGGACAGGTATAGATATTTGGTTTGTCTGCCCCAAAAGGATCGTTCTTACAACCACAAAACATCTTACTTTTGGTATTTAGCTCAACATGGATCTCGGCACCACAGATTAGTTGGTACTTGTTTTTAGAACTATTCATTAGTGGTTATCCTTCCAATTGACGCTTTGCTCGTAGGCGTGGGCAACGGCAAGAACTGTAGATTCTGCAAAATGGCGACCAATCAACTGCATACCCACAGGTAGTCCACCAACAAAGCCAACGGGGATATTGATGCCGGTTAAACCAGCTAAGGAACTGGCTTCGACCAGGACGTCGGCGAGCTCACCAAACATAGCAGAATCCGCAGAAGCACCAACGGGTAGAGAAGTGGTTGGAGTAGTGGGAGCGAGAATAAGATCAACACTCTCAAAGACACGCGAAAAATCATCTTTAAGAAGTTGTCTGACGGCCTCGCCTTTTTTATAGTAAGCATCGTAGTAACCAGAGGAAAGCGCATAGGTGCCGAGCATAATTCGACGTTTGGCTTCGGCGCCTAAGAGTTCGCGTCCTCCACCATACCTAACCCCAGTATACCTAGCGAGATTACTACTCACCTCGGCGCGCTGGATGATGGTGTAGTCGGCAATGCTATATTTTGGGTCGAGGAGCGAGATTTCGATAAGTTTAGCCCCAGCTTTCTCTAATTGTTTGCTGGCCTCAATTATAAGATTATTAATTCCAGGCTGAGCATCTTTAAGAAAATACTCTTTAGGAATACCAATTCTTAAACCACTTATCGATGTCTGGGCTAGTTCTTGGAGATAGTTGGGAACTGGATTGGGAGAGGTGGTTGCGTCTTTTGGGTCTAGACCTGCAATGACAGAGAGTAAGAGGGCGCTATCAGCTACTGTTTTGGTCATGGGTCCGGGTGAATCGAGTGAGCTACCCATGGCAACAACCCCGTAGCGACTAACGCGACCATAGGTAGGCTTCATACCAACGACGCCACACCAACTTGCGGGCTGCCTAATACTCCCGGCGGTTTCACTACCAATGGCAGCAATTACTTCGTGACTGGAAACGGCGGCGGCACTACCACCGGAGCTACCACCGGCGAGCCTACCAACATCGTAAGGATTTTTGGTACTACCATAATCTGAAGTTTCGGTGGAACTACCGTGTGCCCAGGCGTCCATATTGGTTTTACCAAGAATAATGGCACCTGCCTCTTTAAGTTTTTTTACAACGGTTGAATCGTAGGGGGGGTAAAAGTTATCTAGCACCTTAGAGCTAGCGGTAGTTTTCATGCCTGCAGTTGAAAAGTTGTCCTTAAGTGCAATCGGAATACCAGCGAGTGGGTGTGATGCAAAGGTCCAAATACCACTTTTTAAATTTTTATCAGCAAGTTTTGCAGCAGCCTCGGCCTCTACCTTAAACACCGTGACAAAGGCGTTGAGTTTGGGTTCTAGTGTGTTGATTGCTTCGAGACAGTCTTTAGTGAGATCGAGACTAGTTGCCTCTTTTTTTTTGAGTAATTCCTGAGCCTGAGTGATAGAGAGCTGATTATATTTCATGGCTTAGTTATCCTGACTTTCAAAAACAGAATTGACAATAAAATAGCCATCGTGAGCAACACTGGCGTTACTTAAGGCTTCTTCTTGAGTAAGTGAGGGTTGCGCTACATCTTCCCTTAGAACATTACTTAATCCAGAAGCAGAGCTGGTTTTGCCAACTTGATCAGTTGGGAGTTCCTTGAGGATTGAAACAGCATCGAGCGCTTCGGATAGCTGATTTTTAATGTTTTTTGCCTCTTCATCGCTCAAGAAAACATTGGCCTGCTTGATTAAAGTCGCAAAAGCATCGTCAGTAAGGATTAATTTTTTAGGCATCATGAACGATTAGTTTACCAGATTTTGAATCCAGTGACACCTGATAACTAGGATTTTGCACTCGCGACGAGTCGAGGAGCTTAAGAGCGAGTTCGTCTAATAGTTCATTTTGAATTAGTCGCTTGAGGGGTCTGGCGCCATAAGTAGCATCATACCCTTTTTTCGCTAGATATGTTTTCACTTGATCATCTATGTTGATCTTTATTCCACTACTCTCGACATTAGCTAAAGCACGAGAGAGTTCATTTTCCACGATTTTATCCATATCTGCGGGTTTCAAACGATTAAATACAATGACTTGATCAAGTCGGTTTAAGAGCTCGGGTCTAAAGTAGTTTTTGAGCTCGGGCTCAGGGAGGTTGCTGGTCATGATGATTATGGTATTGGTGAAGTTTATAGTTCTACCTTTACCATCGGTCAGCCTGCCATCATCAAAAATCTGCAGAAAAGTGTTGTAGATAGTAGGATGAGCTTTTTCGATCTCATCAAGGAGGACAACGCTATAGGGATGACGCCTCACAGCTTCGGTGAGCTGGCCACCCTCTTCGTAGCCAATATATCCTGGCGGGGCACCTATCAAGCGCGCGATATTATGCTCTTCACTGTATTCGGACATGTCGAGCCTCACGATTGCGTCAGTTGTACCAAACAGTTCAGTTGCTAGTGCCTTGGCCGTTTCGGTCTTACCGACACCGGTTGGACCCAAAAAGAGGAAAGTTGCGATCGGGCGATTACTATCACTAATGCCGGAGCGGCTGCGACGAATGGCACGAGCGACGGCATTTGTTGCTTCGGATTGACCGATTACTCGCTCAGATAAGACTGTTTCGAGGTTAAGGAGTTTTTCGGTTTCGCTCTTTACCAGGCGAGTAACCGGGATACCTGTCCAACGAGATACGACTGAGGCGATATCATCCTCACTTACCTCTTCTTTGATTAATCGTTTGTCGGTGGGTACTTTTTTCCAAGCTTGTTCAGCTTCGGTTAATTTTTTGTCTAGATCTGGTAATCTGCCATATTTAATTTCGGCAGCTTTCTGGAGATTTACCTCTCTTTCGGCAGTTTCGAGCTCGAGCTTTAAAACATCCTTTTCTTTTTGTAGCTTGACTAGCGAGCTTAGAAGTTCTTTCTGTTCCTGCCAAGATTTTAGTTCTTGATCGAGTCCGGCCTTAAGACTAGCAATCTCAACGGCCAGTTCGGTGGCTTTTGCCTTACTACTTTCGGATTTTTCTTTTTTGAGGCCGGTTAGCTCGATTTCCTTTTGGGTAAGAGAGCGTTTTTTAATATCTAGGATGGTAGGCAGACTCTCAGTTTCTATCTTTAAGGCACTTGCGGCCTCATCAACCAGATCGATGGCTTTGTCGGGGAGAAAGCGATCGGCGATGTAGCGAGAGCTCAGAGTCACGGCTGAAATCAGGGCATCGTCGGTGATCCTGATGCCGTGATGAATCTCATACTTTTCTTTTAGACCCCTCAGGATGGCAATACTATCTTCGAGACTTGGTTCTTCGACCATAACTGGTTGAAAACGACGCTCGAGGGCTGCATCTTTTTCGATGTATTTGCGATACTCATTGAGAGTTGTGGCGCCAATCATGTGGAGCTGACCCCTGGCTAGTGCTGGCTTAAGCATGTTGCCTGCGTCGACTGCTCCTTCGGCGCCTCCAGCCCCCACAATTGTGTGTAGTTCGTCGATAAAAAGGACGTATTTGCCAGCAGCATCATCGATTTCTTTGAGCAGGGCTTTTAGTCGTTCTTCAAACTCACCGCGAAACTTGGCACCAGCGAGTATGGTACTGATGTCGATAACAAGGAGCTCTTTGTCTTTTAAACTATCGGGGACGTCGCCTGAGACGATGCGACTGGCGAGACCTTCAACAATTGCGGTTTTACCGACACCGGGATCCCCGACTAAGACCGGGTTATTTTTAGTGCGACGGGAGAGGACTTGCATGACCCGGCGGACTTCGTTGTCACGTCCGATGACAGGATCTATTTTTCCTTCTTTGGCGCGTGCTGTTAGATTGGTTGTGTAGAGAGAAATAGCTGATTTTTGGTCGGTCATACGGTTGTTGTATTTAGTATTTAGTATTTAGTAGATGGTACTTAGTACACAGTTTTTTTATAGTACGGTAAAAGTATAAAAGCAAATTAGCAGTTCCGCCAGTGTATCAGATGTAACAAAATCTGCATATTCTGCCGATTTGTTATCTGATTACGCTCGGTGGACAAGCTGTCTTGGTGAGTGCTAAGAGGCTAACTTACCCTCTAGCGCCGCGATGCGTTCAACGATTGGCGGGTGGGTGGAAAAGAGTTTTGCCAAGAAATTGCCATGAGTTTCGGTAGTTACAGGATCATCGATATAAAGGTGGGCGGTAGCGGTATTGGCATTCTCTAGCTTAATATGCTCGTACGAGGCGATTTTTTTGAGGGCGTTAATTAAGCCTGAAGGTTGTCTGGTAATATGAGCGGCGCTCGCATCGGCGTAGAACTCACGGCGACGAGAGATCGCAAGTTGGATCAGGCTGGCAATAATCGGCGCAAGGATAATAAAAAGTACACCAATAATCAGGATAATGGGATTGCTACCACGATTATCATTATCTCCCCTACTGTGCCAGGACAGACGCCAAGACCAATCTAGGACCATTGCAATACTCCCAACCAAGATCGCCACGATAGTCATGAGTCGGGTGTCATAATTTTTGATATGAGAGAGCTCATGGGCTATTACACCTTCTAGTTCGGTGCGGTTTAAGGTATCGAGCAAACCCTGGGTAACGGCAATGGCCGCATGTTTTGGATCCCTACCTGTTGCAAAGGCATTTAGGGCTGGACTATCAATGACATGAATCCGCGGAGTGGGTATCCCTGCAACTCGACTCAAGTTCTCGGTAATATTAGCGTATTGTGGATGTGATTTATGTGTCACCGCGCGCGCTCCAGCTAGGGACAGGGCTATTGTGTCAGAGTTGTAGTAACTGATCCAACTACCAACCCCAGAGATTACGAGAGCAAGAATTAGGTAGCTGTAATCATAGCCATAGAGATAGCTGAAGAAGTAGCCAAAAGCGATCATAAACAGGGTAAATCCAGCAATGATTACCCAACTCTTCCTTTTGTTACTATCTATTTGCTCGTAGATATTTTGCATACTTTATAGAGAGATCTTGGGCGACTTGGTCTCGGCAGCGGTAACGCTGGTTGCCGCATCCATGTCCGCAACCTTAAGACCTTCTTGCTCACCAAAACCAAACATTTTGGCAACTAAGTTACTTGGGAACGTGACAACTTTAACGTTAAAGTCGGCTGTTAAATCGATGAGTGTACGCCTGGAGTACATGACTTTGTCAGAGGTATCTCTTAGTTCTTCCATGAGGTTTTGGACAACAGTGTTGCCTTTTAACTCTGGGTTGCTCTCGACTATCACTGATAGACGTGGGAGGATGTCGCCTAGCATACTAGCTGCAGCAGTTTGCTTATTGAGACTACCACTCTTACTCGCAGCTGCTACGCCTTTTCTGGCATCAGAGAGCATGGTGAGAATATCCTTTTCGTGTTTGAGATAGCCTTTGACACTGGCCTCGAGATTGGGGATTAAATCGGCCTGTCTTTTGAGCTGGTTACCTATCTCCTGAACACTCGCTTTGATCCGTGTTAGTGCAGTAGCAAAGAAGTTGTAGAGCGAAATAACATAGAGCACTAATCCGCCACCTACTAATAACAAAATAGTATTTAGATTCATACCTAATCCTTTCTTAATACATAACTATGCAG